>NZ_JBEZFH010000002.1:0-106566 GCF_040649355.1 Sphaerisporangium sp. NPDC049002
CGGCCTGGACACGGTGCCGGAATCGCTCGGCGACCTCACCCACCTGACCATTCTCGTCCTCCACGACAACCGGCCGCGGCGGGGGTCGCCCTCGCCGTGAAGTCCATGCGGCCGGGCGTCCGCATCGTGGGCGTGCAGGCCGAGCGGGCCGCCGCCTACCCCGCGTCGCTCGCCGCGGGGCACCCGGTCGTGGTGGAGCCCGTGTCGACCATGGCCGACGGCATCGCGGTCGGCCGCCCAGGCGACATCACCTTCGAGATGATCCACTACCTGGTCGACAGCGTGGTCACGGTCTCCGAGGAGACGCTGTCGCGGGCACTGCTGCTCTGCCTGGAGCGCACCAAGATGGTCGTGGAGCCCGCGGGCGTGGCCGGGGTCGCCGCGCTGCTCGACTGGCCGCACGCCTTCGAGCCGCCCGTGGTCGTGGTGCTCTCGGGGGGCAACATCGATCCGCTGCTGCTGTCGAAGGTGCTGCGGCACGGCCTGTCGGTGGCGGGTCGTTACCTGGCCTTCCGCATCCGGCTCCCCGACCGGCCGGGTGCGCTCGCGACGCTTCTCAGCCGCCTGGCCGACCTCGGGGCGAACGTGCTCGACGTGGGCCACGAGCGCATGGACCCCCGGCTCCACCTCGACGAGGCGGAGGTGCTGATGCACCTGGAGACCAAGGGGCCCGTGCACTGCGACGAGGTCCTCACGGGCCTGCGCCGGTACGGCTACAAGCTCATCTTCAGCTGAGCGCGGGGCGCTGCGGCCTGTAGAGCCAGGCGTCGAACAGGTCGCCGAGCTGCTTGCCCGAGAGCTTCTCGGCGAGCCGTACGAACTCGTCGGTGGTGGCGCCGCCGTACTTGTGCTGGTCGGTCCACGTGCGCAGGAGGGTGAAGAACGTCTCGTCCCCGATGCGCTTGCGCAGGACGTGCAGCGTCATGGCGCCCCGGAGGTAGACCGAGGTGTTGAACAGGTCCTGCCGCTGGGCCACGCCGGGCGGGTACTTCCACAGGGAGGCGCCCTTGGCCGAGTAGTGGTCCTGGAAGGTCTTCTCGGCGGTGAGGCCGCCGTTGTGCTCGGTCCAGAGCCACTCGGCGTACGTCGCGAAGCCCTCGTTGAGCCACAGGTCCTTCCAGCGGGTGATGCTCACACTGTCGCCGAACCACTGGTGGGCGAGCTCGTGGGCGATGATGCTCTCGTCCGGCTCGAACCCTCCGTACATCGGCTTGGTCTGGTTCTCCAGGGCGTACCCGGTGGAGAAGTCGTCGATCACGCCGCCCGTGGAGTTGAAGGGGTACGGCCCGAACACCTTCGACCAGTAGTCGGTCACCTTGGCGGAGGTGGAGTACAGGAAGTCGAGGTCGTGCCGGAACGCCGGGTCGGTCGCCGCGTACATCGGGATGCCACCGGGCGAGGTGCCGGTCTTGACGTCGAACTTGCCAAGCGTGATCGTCGCGAGGTAGGTCGCCATCGGGTGGCCTTCGCGCCAGGCGAAGGTCGAGGTGCCGCCGGAGGTGACCGGGTCGCCGCGCAACTCGCCGTTGGCGATGACCGTGGTCCCTGCGGGGACGGTGATGTCGAAGTCGTACGTCGCCTTGTCGGACGGATGGTCGTTGCACGGGAACCAGGTCTTGGCGCCGTTGGGCTCGCTGGTGACGAACGCGCCGTCCTTGGTGGGGATGAAGCCGTAGGTGCCGAGGTTGGAGGAGTTGCGGACGGGGTCGGGCCTGCCGGCGTAGTCGACGGCGACGTCGAACTCTGCGCCCTTGGTGATCACGGCGGCGGGGGTGATGGTGAGCTCGTCGCCTTCCCTCGCGAACTTCGCGTCCTTGCCGTCGACGCTCACCCTGCGCACGGTGAGCCCGTGCAGGTCGAGGTCGAACCGTGAAAGGTTCTGGACGGCCTTCGCCCTGATGCTCGCCGTGCCCGAAAGGTGCTTGGTCGGCGGGTCGTAGGTCAGCTTCAGCGTGTAGTGGCCGACGTCGTACCCCCCGTTGCCGTCCATGGGGAAGTCGGGATCGCCGATACCCGCCGCACCGGGCGTGCCGACCTCGGACTCGGCGGACTGCGCGCTGCCGGCGTCGGGCGCGGGGCTCTGCGTCGTCGCCCCGCTCGACGCGGTGCAGGCGTTCAGTCCGAGCACGGTGGCGGACAGCATGGCGGTGGTCAGCCGCTTGGGCCCCTTCAGCTGCATGTCATGCAGCCTACGGGAGAAAGCCCAGGTCATCAGGCATCTACGACAATGGTCCCGGCGGCTTTGTCGTGCAAAGCCTGCTTCTTTCCGTCAAACAGGATCCACGCGATGTCCACCAGTCCGAGGCAGCACACCACGCCGAGGATCCCGTACACGGCCTCGCGGACCGCAGCCTGCCCCGGCGTGACCGGCTCCTGGGCAGGGTCGCGTACGACCCGCAGCCCGAACAGCTTCTTGCCCACGGTCTGGCCGCGCCAGAACGCCGTCAGCAGCCAGTAGTACAGGAACCAGACGATCGCGACGACGGCGCCGTGGTTCGCATGTACCACCTCGAAGGTCCCGTCGGGCATCCGCTCGGCCACCGTGGTGGAGAAGGGCGAGGTGATCAGTCCCACGATCAGGCCGTCGAGGATGCCGGCGAACAGGCGCCTCCACCGCCCCCCGAGCGGCGCGGATCCTGGTGATCGCATGCCTATGTGATCACCAGGATGTCCTCACAGCAAACGGGGTCGCGGGCAAACGATCAGAGGTTGCCGCGCCGGTCCTGCTCCCGCTCGATCGCCTCGAACAGGGCCTTGAAGTTGCCCTTGCCGAAGCCGAGCGAGCCGTGGCGCTCGATGAACTCGAAGAACACCGTCGGACGGTCCTGCACGGGCTTGGTGAAGATCTGCAGCAGGTAGCCGTCCTCGTCGCGGTCGACGAGGATGCGCTGCCTCTTCAGCTCCTCGATGGGCGCGCGCACCTCGCCGATCCTCGCGCGGAGCGCCGGGTCGTCGTAGTAGGAGTCGGGCGTGTCCAGGAACTCGACGCCGGCCGCGCGCATCTGTTCGACGGTCCGGATGATGTCGTTCGTGGCGAGCGCGATGTGCTGGACGCCGGGGCCGCCGTAGAACTCCAGATACTCGTCGATCTGCGACTTCTTGCGGCTGATCGCCGGCTCGTTGAGCGGGAACTTCACCTTGCGCGTGCCGTTCGCGACGACCTTCGACATCAGCGCGGAGTACTCGGTGGCGATGTCGTCGCCGATGAACTCCGCCATGTTGGTGAAGCCCATCACCCGCTTGTAGAACTCCACCCACTCGTCCATCTTGCCGAGCTCGACGTTGCCCACGCAGTGGTCCACGGCCTGGAAGTACCTCTTGGCCGGGGGCTCGACCAGCGGCCGGGCCGGCACGTAGCCGGGCAGATAGGTGCCGCTGTAGTTCGACCGGTCGACGAGCGTGTGCCGCGTCTCGCCGTACGTGGCGATCGCCGCGATGACGACCTTGCCCTGCTCGTCCTCCATCGTGTATGGCTCCGTCAGCCCCCGGGCGCCCGCCGCGACGGCGTGCGCGTAGGCGCCCTCCACGTCCGGCACGTCGAGGGCGAGGTCGATCACGCCGTCGCCGTGCTCCGCGACGTGGCGGGCGATCTCGGTGCCCGGCCGTACCGAGCCGCGCAGCTCGAAGCGCGCGCTTCCCGAGGTCAGCACGTAGGCCACCTCGTCCCGGCTTCCCGTCTCGGGCCCCTTGTACGCGACCAGGCGCATCCCGAAGGCCGAGGAGTAGTAGTGCGCCGCCTGCTTGGCGTTGCCTACCGCGAAGACCACCGAATCCATGCCGTGTACGGGAAATACATCACTCATGAGGTCACTCTCAGATGATGTGGCCTATATGTGCAAGTGTTACCCAAACAGGTAGGCAGATTGACTAGCGATCCTGGGTCACCAGGGGTAATCCTGTACAGCATGACGATTGACGAGCTGGACGTACGGCTCATCTCTCTTCTCGCCTCCGAGCCGCGCGTGGGGGTCCTTGAGGCGTCCCGGCGGCTGAGCGTGGCGCGGGGCACGGTCCAGGCGAGGCTCGACCGGCTCGTGGAGAGCGGTGTGATCACCGGGTTCGGTCCCGACGTCGACCCCGCCGCGCTGGGATACCAGGTGACCGCGTTCGTGACGCTGCAGATTCGGCAGGTCAGCGGCCATGAGCCGGTCGCGAACCTGCTCGCGGCCATCCCGGAGGTGCTGGAGGTCCACACGATCACCGGGGGTGGTGACATGCTGTGCCGGGTGGTCGCGCGGAGCAACGCCGACCTCCAACGGGTCATCGACCTGATCGTGGACGTCGAGGGGGTGGTGCGCACGTCGTCGGTGATCGCGCTGGACACCCCCGTCGCCTACCGGGTGCTGCCCCTTGTCGCCGGCACTCCGCGTCACCGCGACCGCTAGCGGTTTTGTACGAAGACGTGTTTGTACGAAGACGTGGCAATCGGCAGGTCTGTCCCGTACGCAGATCAGGGAAGCCGCGAGCATGTCCCATACCCGGACCTGGAAATCTGCGAGCCTGTGCCATGCGGAGATCGTGGGATCACTCGACGAGCGCAGCACCGGTATCTATCGTTTACTGTGGACGATCCGCCCAGCTTACGGGGGTTTGCTGAGCAGTAGATCGGGGGTTGAGCCGTGCGGGACGAAGGGAAGAAGCGCCGGTCGAGGCGTCGTCTTCTCCGCCGATTCCTCATCGCCGGTGGCATCGCCGTTCTCGGCATCGCCGCGATGGTGGCCGTCGTGTGGGTTCTCACGCCGATCCCCGACACCACCCAGAAGCTCGCGACCGCGCAGGGCTCGCTCATCTACTACCGCGACGGCAAGACGGTGCTGGCGCGTCAGGGCGTGAACCGCAAGAACGTCCCGCTCGAAAAAGTGCCCAAGGCAGTGCGCGATGCGGTCATCTCCATCGAGAACCGCACGTTCTACCAGGACCAGGGCGTGTCTTTGCCGGGTACGGCCCGAGCCATGTGGTCGACCGTCACCGGCAACCAGGTCCAGGGCGGTTCGACGATCACGCAGCAGTTGGTGCGCAACTACTACAGCGGGCTCAGCCAGGAACGGTCGGCCACGCGCAAGTTCAAAGAGATCATGATCTCGTTGAAGGTGGATCGCTCCAAGTCCAAGTCCTGGGTGCTTGAGCAGTACCTCAACACGATCTACTTCGGCCGGGGCGCCCACGGCATCCAGGCCGCCGCGCAGGCGTACTTCAGCAAGGACGTCAGCAAGCTGACCGTTTCGCAGGGCGCCTACCTCGCGGCCGTGATCCAGCAGCCGTCGCGCTTCGCCTCGCCCAAGGGCGCCGACCTCGACGCCGCCAAGGCCCGCTGGCAGGCCGTGGTCTCCGCCATGGTGCAGACGCGCACCCTCGACCCGTCGGAGGCCGCGACGCTGACCTTCCCCAAGCTGGCCAAGCAGAAGAACCCGCTCTCGGTCAGCGGCCAGAAGGGCTACATCCTGGCCCAGGTGCGGGCGGAGCTGAACCGCCACGGCTACAGCGACGAGGACATCTACCAGGCCGGACTCAAGATCACAACGACGTTCGACAAGGGGCTCATGGCCATCGCCGAGCGTGCGGTCGAGGAGACCCTGCCCCCGGACACGTCCGGCAAGGTGCGCACCGGCCTCGCCGCCGTCGACCCGGAGACCGGTGAGGTCGTCGCCTTCTACGGCGGCAAGGACTACACGGAGAACCAGTACGACAACGCGTTCTCGGCGAAGGTCCAGGCCGGGTCCACGTTCAAGCCGTACACGCTGGCCGCCGCGCTGGAGAGCGGGCTCGACCTGAACACGCGGGTCAACGGCAACTCGCCGATACGGGTCGCCTCGGCGAAAGACCCGATCCCCAACTCCGGCGGCACCTCGTACGGCTCCTCCATTGACCTGGTCGAGGCGACCCGCAACTCGGTGAACACCGCCTTCGTCGACCTCGCGCAGAAGGTCGGGCTGAAGAAGGTCGCCAAGGCCGCCGAGGCCGCGGGCATCCCGGCCGAACAGATCGCCAAGCAGAAGGACTACCCGACCTTCCCGCTCGGCACCGCGTCGGTCAGCGCCGTCCAGCAGGCCTCGGGATTCGGTACGTTCGCCGCCAACGGCGTTCACAGGGAAGCGCATGTCATCCGCTCGGTGACCGACGCCAAGGGCACCATCAGAAAGTTCACCGTGGTGGGCGTCCGCGCGTTCAGCGAGCGTACGGCCGCGGACGCGACGTACGCCATGGAGCAGGTGGTGGAGGGCGGCACCGGCACGGCCGCCCGGTTGTACGACCGCCCCGTGGCGGGCAAGACCGGCACCAGCGACTCCTCCAGCTCCGTCTGGTTCGTGGGGTACACCCCGCAGCTCTCGACCGCCGTGAACATGTTCCGCGACGACAACAAGACCGTGAGCGTCCCCGGGTACGGGGCGCTGTTCGGCGGCTCCCTGCCCGCGCAGGTCTGGCGGGCGTTCATGTCGGAGGCGATGTCGGGCAGGCCGGTCAAGGACTTCCCAGGCTCCACGTCGTACGACCCGTACTACAACGACTGGAACGGCGGCTTCAACGGCAACGGGTGGGGCGGCAACGGGAACGGCAACGGCTGGGGCAACAGGAACAATGGGACGCCTCGGGGCGACCAGCCTCCCGCGAACCCGGACCCACGCCAGTCCGACACCCCGCCCACGTCGAACCCCGGCCCCACTGGCAACCCCGACCCCAACCCGAACCCGAACCCGAACCCGAACACCAACCCGAACACCAACCCAGACGGCAACGCCCCTCCGCCTCCCGACACCCAACCTCTCGAAACCCCACCTCCACCGGGCTGAGACAAACGTCCTTCTCCCATGCGTCACCGCCGCGGGTGGTGGTCCGTTCGCCGCCCACCCGGTTCGTTGCCTTCCGCTACGCGTGTTGATGTTCGGTCATGTCTGGTGGTGACGGGGCTTTCATGTGCGGGCGCGCGGGGTCTGGGCGGAGGGGGGCCGGTGTAGGTGTAGGTCCACCGGTCTTTTCCGGTGCGGTGGCGCTGGTAGCGGCCGGGGTGGCGGTAGCGGTCGCGGTTGTGGAACTGGCAGGCCGGACCGAGGTTGGTCAGGTCGGTAGGCCCGCCCTGGGCCCACCCGTCGGCGTGGTCGATCTGGCACATGGTGGCCGGCAAAGGACACCCGTCCACCCAGCAGGTCGCGTACCGGGCGATCACCGCTCGCCGCTGGGCAGGAGTGGCAAGCCGCACCCGCCGCCCCATATCCAGCACCTGACCCTCGGCATCCATCACGATCCGCACCAACGCGGACGTACGCGCCAGGCGGTGCACATCACCCACGGGCAGCAACTGTCCGGTCGCCGGCAGCAGGGCTGGAAGCCCGCGATCAGCCCGCTGCCCACACCGGCCGCACCCGCGTTCGGTAGGCCTGAGCGGTTCGGGTGGTTCGGTGGGTTCGGTGGGTTCGGTGGGTTCGGTGGGTTCGGTGGGTTCGGTGGGTTCGGTGGGTTCGGTGGGTTGGGTTGCTCCGGTGGGTTGGGTGGGCTCGGGCGGCTCGGCTGCTCCGGCGGGCAGGGGCCGTTCGGCTGCTCCGGCCGGTTCCGTATGGCCCGGGGGTCCTGCTGGTCTGCGTGTGGATGCTGTGGATTTCGCCGGCTGGTTGTCTCTACCTGTGGGGTTGAAATGATCGGTGGACACGGGGTTGGCGTGGCGGGTGGACGCGGGGTTGGGGTGGTCATCGGGTAGGGATGCGGCGTTGACGAGGACCAGGAGCTCGGTGGCGGTCTGCTGTTCCAAAAGGGCGATGAAAGCATCAGCGTTGCGTACCCTGAGCGGGCGATCATCGCCCTCGGCCCGGGGTCTGGCGTAGGCGTCCAAAAGGGTCTTGAGCCGGGCGGCGGCCTCGCGCGGCAGCCGGAACTCCCCCTCCATCCCACCCGAAGCACTCGGACGTACCAACAGGAACCGGGCCGCGTAATCGGCTTCGGCCTCGTCGGCGGTTCCGTCGGGGACGAGCACTTCACGCAGGTAACGTCCCGCCTTGGCCACCTCGGCAGGACTCGCCTCATCAGCCAGACCGAGCAGAATCGGCTCGGCCACCTGCGCCTGGTCGTCGGTCAGATGCGCGGTGGCCGTGCAGATCACCGACACCATGCCCTCGGCGAGGGTTCCTGCGGCGAACCGGGCCCGCACGACCGGCAGGCGCGCCAACTCCACCGCCAACCCGACCAACTGCCCGGCACCGGACATGCTCATCCCGCACGCCGAACGCAGCCACGTCTTGGTCGAGGCGTGCCCCAAGCTCCGGGCCTCACCCGCCGCGTGCACTCGACCCACCCGGGCCGCGATCGCCGAGATCAGCCGATCGCGCGCCACCGCCAGATCTTCCACCTCAGCAGCACAGATCGCCGGTGACTCCGGCACCGGCGCCACCGCCAAGGCCTCGGCGGCCTCCCGTACCCGCCCCACGAACACCCACGACGCTCGGCCGCCATCGCGACCGTCGGCCTGATCATCGGTATCCCCGTGGTCATCGGCACCGGTAGAGCCGTCCCGCAGGCCACCCAGCTCTGAGTTACCCAGGCCCGGGTCATACGGCTCCCGGCCGCTGCCGCGCGGGCCGTGGTCGCGGTCGTGCTCGCACTCACCCTGCCGGTCATGCTCGTGCTCGCGGTCATGCTCGCGGTCATGCTCGCGGTCGTGCCAGTCAAGATCTTTCCGGTCGCTGGTGTACGGATCCCTGCCATCGGGTTCGGCCGCATCGCCTGAATCTTCGGCGTGGAGGTGATCCTGCTCGGCTGCTTCTCGCGCGTGAAGGTCGTGCAGCGCATGAAGGTCGTGCAGCGCGTGAAGGTCGTGTGCGGCGGAGCCATCGCTGGACCAACCCGAGGAACGCGCCACCACCGCCTCCCACCACTCGGGGCCAAGCATCGCTTCGCCCGCCGAGCTCGGCCACGGGTGCGAGCGGCCGAGCCTGGAGACATCCGCCACCCGCCATCACTCCCCATGAATTCGAAAGCCTGTACGAATGTTTTCATATTCCAGAGTCACTCGCAACCCGATTCCCACCACAGAAAAAATGTGTGAAATAAGAAAACAAATCACGATTGTCACAAGGAAATCAATTGTCGGAATTGGTGGTATTCGAACTAGATCACCTTGGTCCGGGCCGTTAGGACGGAGTCATGCCGCCGCCCACCCCGTTTCGTCACCGGGGGATGAGAAAGAAGTACGTACTGCGGGGCGTCCACGAAGGCTCACCCGCGCCTCGCCGACCCCCGTACACACATAGCCCGATCGGGGCAAGACGGTAACAAGACAAAGGCCCCAGCCGGGCGGAGATCGCCCATCCGACCCGCGCGAGCGTAAGCGATCACCACAGACCACGGGGCCAGGAGGAGGACACTGCCGGCAGGCGAAGCCGGCGGGCTCAGCGAGTGATCGAGGTACGGAGTTCCCTTGTCAGGGCCGCGGGGGAGGTTACGGGGGCCTGGCAGGTGAACCGGCGGCAGACGTAAGCGGCGGGTTGGCCGTTCACCAAACCTCGGCCCTCCATCAGTGGGACGTTTCCGTCGCCGAGGGCGATCACTGTCCCGGGGGCGCCGGCCATCAGGGCGGCGCGGTGCAGGGCGGTGGTGCGCGGGTCGTCCAGAGGGCCGGTGATCGCGACCTCCACAGGCCCGGCCAGCGCGGCCTCGGCGACCGCGAGGCCCCAGCCGGCGAATCTGGCGTGCTTGTCGGCGAGCACCGACACAGTGCCGATCGCCGCCTCGGCCGCCTCCCGGTGGCGCTCCGACCCGGTCAGGGCGCCGTACGACAGCAGTGCGCCCGCCGCCGCGAACTGCCCGGACGGCGTGGCGTTGTCGGTGGGATCCTGGGGCCGCTGGAACAGCCGTTCGCCGTCGTCGGCGGTGTCGAAGAACCCTCCTGACCCGTCCGGGAACCGTTCGAGCACCGTGTCGAGCAGGGCGCCCGCGAGCTCGAACCACCGGGACTCCCCGGTGACCCCGTACAGGGTGAGGAACCCTTCGGCGACGTCCGCGTAATCCTCCAGCACCCCGGCGTTGGACCCGGCCCGGCCGTCGCGCGAGGTGCGTGCCAGCCGGCAGCCCTGGAGGTGGACGTCGGCCAGCAGCTCGGCGGCCGTACGCGCCGCGTCGACGAGGTCGCGGCGGTCGAACAGGGCGCCCGCCTCGGCGAGAGCCGCGATGGCGAGCCCGTTCCAGGCGGCCACCACCTTGTCGTCCCTGCCGGGGCGTACGCGGGACGAGCGGGCGGTGAGCAGCTCCGCGCGCACGTCGTCGGACAGCGCGCGGTCGGAGGGGTCGGTGAGCAACTGGAGCACCGAGGCGCCGTGCTCGAAGGTGCCCGCGGCCGTCACCTCGAACAGCGACGCGGCCCAGGCGCCGCGCTCCTCGCCGAGCACCTCGCGCAGCTCCGAGGGCGTCCAGACGTAGAACTTGCCCTCCACGCCCTCGCTGTCGGCGTCGAGCGCGGAGGCGAAGCCGCCCTCGGGGGTGCGCATCTCGCGGAGCAGCCAGTCGGCGGTCTCCAGGGTCACGCGCCTGGCCAGGGGAGCCCCGGTGGTCCGCCACCAGTGGGCGTAGACCCGTAGGAGCAGGGCGTTGTCGTAGAGCATCTTCTCGAAGTGGGGCACCACCCAGGCGGCGTCCACGCTGTAGCGGGCGAAGCCCCCGCCGAGCTGGTCGTACATGCCGCCGCGGGCCATGGCGCCGAGGGTCTTCTCGGCCATCTCCATGGCCTCCCGGGTGCCGTGCCTCAGCAGGAACTCAAGGACCATCGACGGCGGGAACTTCGGCGCCCCGCCGAAGCCTCCACGGACGGGGTCGAAGGTACGGGCGAGATCGCGCACGGCCCGCTCGGTCGTCTCGGCGGTCGGCAGGAGCCCTCCCGCCGGCGCGGAGCCCTGGCTGAGCGCCTCCACCACCTTGAACCCTTGGGAGAGCACCGCCTCGCGGTCCTCGGTCCACGCCTGGGAGACACCGGCCAGGAGCCGCTGGAACCGCTGCCGGGGGAAGTATGTGCCGGTGTAGAACGGGTGACCCTCGGGCGTGGTGAACACGGTCATCGGCCAGCCGCCGTGGCCCGTCATGGCCGTGGTGGCGTTCATGTAGACGGCGTCCACGTCGGGACGCTCCTCGCGGTCGACCTTCACGTTGACGAACCGCTCGTTCATCATCTGGGCCGTCCCCGCATGCTCGAAGGACTCGTGGGCCATCACGTGGCACCAGTGGCAGGCGGAGTAGCCGATCGAGACGAGCAGCGGCACGTCCCTCCTGCGGGCCTCCGCGAAGGCCTCCTCGCCCCATTCGAACCATTCGACCGGATTATCGGCATGCTGGAGCAGGTAAGGGCTCGTCGCGTCCTTCAAGCGGTTCATCGAGATCTCCCTGCGTACGCGGTGCGTACATTCTCGTCGCGTGAGGTGCGCAGAGCTGCGCGCCACCGTTTCTACCCGCACGGCAATCCTCACACTAGGCCGGGCGCCGCCCGCCGCGAAAACGAGTCGCTCGCCGCCCCGCGTGGAGTGGCTCGCCGCCGCGAAAACGAGTCGCTCGCCGGCGCTCTAGGGCATCGGTGAAGGTCGAGAGAATGGCGAAGACGGCACGCGTTCATGGATGCGCGCCGTCTTCGGAAGTCTTCGGGCCGTGAGGCGTCAGGCCGTGGCGGTGACCAGCCAGGCGATGCCGAGCAGCACGACGACCGGGATCAGCCACATCACGGCCTCGACTGCGAATTCCTTGTACATCGTGAACTTCTCCCTCTGAATACCTGCTGAGCACTGAGTACCTGCTAGAGCACCTGTCACGCCGCGAATGGCGCGCCAAGCAGCTTAACGGGCGTCGAAGACAGCCTTGACCAGGCAACCAGCGCACAAGACGCTTCCCGGCCTACGTGTCGAACAGGTGCGCGTTGACCTCGAGTACCCGGGAGGCCAGGGCGGCGATCTCGATGACCTCGACGCCCGCCTCGCGCAGCGTCTCCACGCCGGTGCAGTCGACGAAGAGGTCCGGCTCGCGCCACGCGAACACGGCGCGGCGGATGCCGGCGGCGAGGATCAGCTCGGTGCAGCTGCGAGGGCGTGACGCCCGCGTGGTGCAGGGTTCGAGGGAGCTGTAGATCGTCGCCGAGGCGAGCCGGGGGTCGTCGCGGGAGATCTTGGCCAGGGCCGCCTCTTCGGCGTGGTCGTGGGGGTCGCCCTCCCGGGAGTACCCGGTGGCGATGACCTGGCCCTCGGCGTCCACGACGACGGCCCCCACGGCGAACGCGGTGGCCGAGGCGGGACACAGGCGCGAGAGCTCGACGGTCCTGTCCAGCCACCGCCGGTCCACGTCAGCATGAACCTCAGTCATGAAACACCTCGGTCATGGGACTCCTCAGGCTCGCCGGAGGCCGGGGGAAGATAGCGCAGGAGCACCACGTCGCCGATCGGGCGGGCCTCGGCGAGGCGCATCGGGTTGGCCGGGCCGTACGGGAAGGGCCCGTCGCCGACGAAGCGGGGAGCGGAGGCGTCGCCGACGAAGAACGGGGCGACCACGAGGTGAAGCTCGTCGACGAGCCCCGAGCTGAGGAAGAGCGTGTGGACGGCGCCGCCGCCCTCGACCATGAGCCTCCGTACGCCACGCGCGGAGAGGTCGGCGAGGATGCCGGGGAGGTCGAAGGGGTCCCCGGCGTCGACCACGGTGGCCACGTCGGAGAGGCACTTGCGAGCCCTGTCAACGCATGGGGCCGCCGCGTACACGATCTTCTCGACGTCGCCCAGGGAGAAGAATCGGGAGCCGGGATCGAGGTCACCGCCGCCGGTCAACGTGACCTTGAGCGGGGTCTCGCCGAGCCCGCGCCGCACGCGCTCCGCACGGCGGTCCGCCGAGCGGACCAGAAGCCGGGGGTCGTCCGCGCGGACGGTGCCCGCGCCGACCAGGATGGCGTCGCACCCGGCCCGCACCTCGTCGACACGATCGAAGTCGGCCGCGTTGGACAGCGCGAGCGGTTCGCCGGAGGCGTCGTCGATGAAGCCGTCGATCGACATCGCGACCGACAGCAAGATGTACGGGCGCTCAGCCACCGAGGGTCTCCATGACGTCCATCATGCCCCCGGCGCCCAGGCGCCGAGCCCGACCGGCTATCGCCGCCCCCGCGAGGGGCGTACGGATCCCGTCAAGGCCGTTCAGACCACCCCAAGAAGGAGTTGGGACCGCCCGGGGACGGTCTTGCCCATCTGGTGGTCAGGCCGCTCGAAGTCGGCCCTGTCCCGTCTGGTGGTCAGGCCGCCTGGGGAGCGGCCTTCTCGATCCAGACCTGTACGAGGCGCACGACCAGCGCCTCTACCAACATCACGGCCGCCTTGGCCAGCACAGAGGCAAGGAAGTTGTACACCGGAACCTCACAGTAGGGGTGTTTTGACTGCTTTATACAGCATTGAGGATCGGTGTGACTATATGTCCAGATTGAAGTGTCTGTTTGGTGAACGGTCAGTGACCGTTCCCTTCGGGCGGATTGATCAGTCGGCCCGCCACCCCCGCCACGGTTCCGCTGCCCAGCCCGATCGCCCAGCCGAACGGCCCCACCGGCCGGCATCCGAAGAGCTGGCTGAGCCCCGGAGTGGAGACGACCACGAACAGGCACGCCAGGGACACCGAGGCGGCGGCCATGACCGTGCGGTCCCTGCCGCCGACCATCAGGGTCTGCACCAGCTGCGCCGACACCAGGCCGATCAGGCCAACGGTGTCGGCTCGCGCCTCCGTGCCGGTGGCCCGCCCGAGCACCCAGGCGACCGAGGCCGCCGCCGCCGTGGTGGCGGCGCGCCCGTAGATGTCCCTGGTGAGGGCGGCGCCTAGCGACGCCTCCGGCCCCTCCAGCAGCAGCCTTTCCGGGCTCGTGGCGCTCGGCGGCCTGATGGCGATGGCCAGGGCGGGCAGCATGTCGGTGAGCAGGTTGACCAGCAGGAGCTGACGGGCGTTCAGGGTGTTGCGGCCGGCGAACAGGTTCGACCCGACCGTGAACACGATCTCCCCGAGGTTGCCGCCGAGCAGGATGCCGAGTGAGTCGCGGACGGAGCTCCACATCGCCCGCCCCTCGACGATGGCCTCGACGATCGTCTCGATGCGGTCGTCGGTCACGACCACGTCGGCCGCGGCGCGCGCGGCCGGGGTGGCACGCGAGCCGAGAGCCACCCCCACGTCGGCGAGCCTGATGGCCGGGGCGTCGTTGGCCCCGTCACCGGTCACGGCCACCACCTTGCCCGCCCGCTGGAGGCCCGCGACGATCCGCGCCTTGTGCGCCGGGGTGACCCGCGCGAACACCGACACGTCCGGCAGCACCTCGGCCAGCGCGGCGTCGTCGATCACGTCCAGCTCCGGCCCGGTCATGACCCGCAGCCCGTCGAGCACGTTCAGCTCCGCGGCGATGGCCTCGGCCGTGCTGGGATGGTCGCCCGTGATCATCACGACCCGGACGCCCGCGCGCACCAGCCGGTCCACGCTCTTCGCCGCCGTCGGCCTGACCGGATCGGCCAGGCCGAGGAACCCCAGGAAGCACAGCCCCTCGACGCGGGACTCGTCGAGGTCGCGATGGCTCGTCGCGGAGCGCTCGGCGACGGCCAGCACGCGGTAGCCCTGCTGGGCGAGCCGGTCGACCTCCTTGGTGAGCGCCACGGCCGCGTCCTCGTCCAGGGGCTCGACCTCGCCGTCGCTCAGCAGGGTGGTGCACCGGGTGAGCACCACCTCGGGAGCCCCCTTCACGCTGAGCAGATGCGGGCCCCCACCGCCGGGCAGGGTCGTCCCCGGCTTGCCCGGTGTCCCGAGCACGGCGTGGTAGCCCCGGGCCGACTCGAAGGGCATCTCGTCGATCCGCAGCCAGGTGCCCAGCCCCTCCGAGGGGACCACCCCGAGCCGCTCGGCTCCCTCCACCACCGCGCGGTCGGTGAGGTGCGGGACGGCCCGCTCCCCGCCGAGCTGGGGCCCCGCCCGCAGCGCCGCCGCGAGGATGTGCCGGAAGTCGTCGGGCAGGCCCTCGACGGGGTACTCCAGGCGGCCGTCGGAGACCCGGCCCAGGCTGATGTGCCCCTCGGTGAGAGTGCCGGTCTTGTCGAAGCAGAGTACGTCCACCCGTCCGAGCGCCTCGATGGTCGACGGGTTGCGCACCAGCGTCTCGCGGGTCGAGAGCCGCCTTGCGGCCGCCAGCTCGGCGACCGTGGCGATGAACGGCAGGCCTTCGGGGACGGCGGCCACGGCGAGGCTCACGGCCGGGGCCAGCGCCGAGGCGAGGGTGGAGCGGCGCAGCAGGTTGGTGACCATCAGCATCGCGCCGGAGCCGACGGCGACCGGCATGATCTGGCGGCTCAGGGCGCGCAGCCGCAGCTCGACGCCGGTCGGCGGAGCCTCGCGCTTTCCGAGCTCGGCCGTACGGCCCGCCTCGGTGGCCGTTCCGGTGGCGACCACCACGGCCTGGCAGAAGCCCGCCGCGATCGTCGTTCCCTGGTAGACCATGGAGCTGCGGTCGGCCACCGCCGGGGCGGGGGTGGGCTCGGGCGACTTGGTGACGAGCTGCGACTCGCCGGTGAGAGGCGCCTCGTCGACTTCCAGCGCGCGTGACTTGAGCACCCGGCAGTCGGCCGGCACGGCGTCTCCCGCCCGCAGCTCGATGACGTCTCCTCGTACGAGGTCGTCGGCGGTGGCGTCCACGGACCCCTGCGGGCGGCGCACCCGTACGGGGACGGCGGTGGCGTCGGTCAGGCGGGTCAGCGCCTGGTCGGCGTTGGTCCGCTGCGCGCCGCCGATGAGCCCGTTGACGACCAGCACCCCGCCGATCAGAGCGGCGTCCAGGGCGGATCCCATGGCGGCGGACACGCCCGCGGCGGCGGCCAGCACCGGGGTCAGCGGGTTGGCCAGCTCCTCGGCGGTCGCGCGGAGCAGCGAGGCGCCCCCGGTCTCCTGCGGGGCCGGGACGGTCCTGCGGCGGGCGGCCTCCGCCTCGCTCAGCCCGGCCGCCGTCGTGGACAGGCGGGTCAGGACGTCCTGAGTCGGCAGCGCGTGCCAGGGCGTGCGGTCGGCGCGCTCCGGCAGCCCGCCACGGCCGAGGTCGCGGCCCGACCACGCGCCCGTGGCCAGGGTGACCAGCGAGGTGCAGTCGCCGACGAGCTGCACCCGGCGCACGGAGCCCTCGGCGCGCCCGAGGACGGTGAGCGCGCCTCCCAGCACGGCTCCTGCGGCGGAGACCTTCACGCTGCGATCACTGGTGGTCCTGGCCTTGTGGAGGGACCTCAGCAGCACGTGGGCCGCGTCGGGACCGCCGATCACGTCCGCGTCCCACGGCGGGCGTCCCGAGCGGGTGAGCACGCCGATGCCGAGGTCCGCCTCGCGCAGCCCGCGCCGGGAGCGCTGCGTCACCACGGCGACGCCGTGCCCGTCCGCCTGCAGCGCCCTTACGGCCTGAGGGAGCCGGGCGCCCCCCTCGACCAGCCGCTCGGTGCCGAGCCGCCACGCGAGGTCCGGGTCGCCACCGGCCATGACCACCTCGCACGCGTCGCCGGCGGCGCCGACGAGCGCCTCGGCGAACGGATGGACCTCGCGGACCACGCCGACCAGCGCGACCGCCTCGCCCCGGTAGGTCACGGTGACGGTCCGGATCCCCTTCTCCCGCCAGTGCGCCGCCTGGGCGGGGACCGTCTCCGGCGATTCGGCCGCCCATTCGCCGTGCCTCCGGCGTACGGTCGCGTCCGCGCCTTCGAGCAGCGCGTAGACGTGGGCGTGCAGTTCGCCGGGGTCCAGATAGGCGGCCGGGGGCAGGACGATGACCTCATGGACGGTCCAGGTGCCCATCGTCAGGGTGTCGGCGTCGAACACCACCGTGTCGATGCGGTCCATGCAGCGCATCGCGTCGCGGTCCAGGACCAGGGCGCCCCGCCGCGCGACGGCGATGCCGACGGCGCTGACGAAGGCGTCACGTCCGAGCCGGGCCGCCTTGGGCGTCCCCGCGACCAGCATCGCGAGCGCCCGCTCCTGATCGGGGCTGACGAGCGCGGTCACGCCGTACGAGGCGAGCGCGCCGACGCTGACGGTGTCCGCGTAGCGCTCGATCGGGCCGTACGGCACGGGACGCGGGCGCTGGGTGACGGCGGTCCTGATGTGGCGGTAGCCGCCCTTCCGGGCGGTGAACTCCTCCTCCCTCGCCGTCCACGCCCGGCGTGCGACCGTGGCCTCGGCGAGACGGCCGGCCGCCGCCACCGAGTCGATGAACAGGCCGAGAGGGCGCATCGCGAGCGTCTGGGCGGCGAAGCGCGTCGTGGCGAACACCATGTTCGCGGTGGGCCGCCCGACACGACGCTCCAGCTCGTGCCGTACCCGGGGGGTGGACTCCGCGAGCTGGAGGAGGGCCGGCAGCGCCGCGGGCGCCTTGGTCACGCGCGTCACCTGGCCGAACAGGGTCGCGCCTACGCCCACGAGGCCGGCGCCCAGCTCCACGAGCGCCCGGGCCTGGTTCTCCAGCGCGTGCCGCGCCGGGTGGCCGTCGCCGTCCTCCTCCGTCACGTCGAGCTCGTCCACGATCGTCAGCAGCTTTCCGACGTCCGCGGAGTCGGTGTCGCACTCGATGAAGACGAAGCCGAGCGCGCCGTTCACCTCGGCACGACGCGCGCCGCCGAGGTCGACCAGGCCCTCTTCGAGCGCGCGGGCCTCCCGCGAGGTCGCCGGGCCGCCGACGTTCCACAGCTGCACGCGGAGGCCTCCCGCGAACGTATGGACCTGCCGGGGGCAGGGAAGCAGGCCGCGCACCGTCTCGGGCAGCAGGGACGTGAGAAGACCTACCGGACCCCTGAGGTCTCGTAGCGGGAACAAAACGCCTCCAGGGAACCGGGTGCCGACAAGATGATCAGACCGCGTGGCGTGCGGTCTGATCATTCGACCCTAAGTATGCCCAGGTCAGGCGGTTGAACGCCTCTCTGACGTGGTTGCCGTCGTCTGTGCCGATCCGGCACGCGCAGGAGTGGATCGGGCGGCAGCGGATCGGGTGGCGGTGGATCGGGCGGTGCGCGACGTCGACCGCGCGGGCGTCCTGGTGGACGTCGACGAGGACGACCGGGACGTCCTGGAGGACGCCGGAGTCGACGCGCGTGTTGACGAGCGTGAAGAGGCCGCGCGTGTGGAGGACGCGCGTGTGGACGACGCCCTGGCGGCACGTGTCGTGGCCCTGCCGGACGTGGACGCCCGGGACGGCCGTGCCGCGGCCTTGGACTCCGGTTCGGACTTCTGGGCGGAGGCGCAGGCCCGTGCGGCCAGCATGGTCCCGGCTCCGATGGCCGCGGCCACCGGCCACTCCATCAGCCCGAGGGCCGCGAGCAGGCCCAGCCCGCCGTAGTAGGCGATGCGCTCGGGCGGCGGGAAGAACGTCTTGGCGGTCTCCATGGCCCTGTCCATCTCCTGTCCACGACTGCCGGACATGCCAGGCATGCGGGACATCCCGGGCATGCGAGGCATCTTCGGCATGTGCGGGCGGTGGACGTGGAAGCTGACGACAGGAGTGTCGAGCTGGATCAGATCGCCGTCGGAACTGGATGTCGGTCGTGTGCGATCTCGGCTCACGCGCGACGTCTGGGTCATGGTCATGGCCCCTCCTCGGGTGCGAAGCAAACTCCTCTTTTCACCCTTTGCCCACTTCAGAGGTCATCACTAGGGCCTTTCGTCCCGTCCTGACCTGTCGTCTCGCGGACAGCGGACCGGTCCACCCCGCCCGTCACGGCGTGCGGGGGATGGTCACGCTGTCACCTTCGTGGACATGGGCGTAGGCTCACGGGGCGTGAGCATGGATCTGGACTTCGTCAGCGAGCACGCGGGCAGGCCCGCGGCCCGCCTGACCCGGCGAGATGTCGCCCGGGCACTGCTCGCGCTGCCAAGTGGCCAGGCACTGGTGGCGATCCCCGATCTCCGCCGGGCGATGCTGGCGGCGGGCAACCCCCTGTCGGCCGCCTTCTGGGAGTCGGCCAAGGCCACGCTCACCGGCATCGAGGCCGGCGTGGCGACGGTCGGGGACGTCCAGCGGTGGCTGGAGTCGACCGGCACCGAGCCGATCCTCATCACCCGAAGCTATTTCGTCTGGCCCGAGGAGGGCGAGCGCGGCCCGGTCGCGGCGGAGCTCTACGAGCGGCTCGTGGCCCATCTGGAGCAGCACGTGACCGGAGGGGAGATCGAACCCGACCGGCTCGTGGCGGGCGACTCCGAGGCCCGCGAGGTCTACGAGGGGATCCAGGACCGCTGGCTGTCCACCGCGCTTCCGGACGGGCGGGTGCCGAGCATCGCCGTGGGCGACGAGCTCGACGAGGGGTTGTTCGCCTCCTGGGACGAGGAGGAGGCGTTCGCGCTCAGCGAGCTGCACCGCGTGCTCGCCGACCTGCCGGAGCCGCCGTGCCCCGAAGACGACCTGGAGACCTCGGCCCGGCGGCTTCGCGCGGTCCTGGCCGAGCAGGGATATCCGGGCAGTGTGCTCAAGGCCTGCGCGGGCCTCGAAGACGGCCCGCTGCCCGAGAGCGACACCGAGCTGTGGCTCATGGTGGCGGCGGGCATCGCCTCGCCGGTCTCCGACCTGCAGGACGAGGACGAGCACCAGTTCTGGGACCTGGAAGGCGAGCTGAGCCAGGAGGACGCCGCGCTGGCCGCCATCTGCACCATCCACCACGCCGACTGGCTCGCCGCCGTCATAGCGCTCGCCCGGCGAGGCCCCGGAGTGCTGGCCTCGCCCGAGCGCATCGCGAGGTTCGTCGCCGAGTCCGAGGACATCGACGTCGAGATGGACGACCCCGAAGACCTGGAGACCACCGAGGCGCTGTTCACCTCGGTCACGCCGCTGTGGCAGCGGCTCGGCATCGTCGACGAGAAGGCGATCCTCACCCCGCTCGGCTGGTGGGGACTGCCGAAGGCGCTGGAGCGCGCCTGGGCGCCCGAGTGACGCGTCAGCCGGTGGGCTCCGCCACGTCCGGCCGGGTTCCGGCCACGAGATCGCGGTATTCGGGGTGGCGCTCGATGTAGCGGGCGACGAAGGGGCACCGGGGCACGACCGACACCCCTTCGGCACGCGCCGAGTCGAGCGCGTAGCGGACCAGGCGGCTTCCGAGCCCCTGTCCCTCGAACGCGTCGTCCACCTCGGTGTGCGTGAAGACGAGCCGACCGGTGAGCCGGTGGTACTCCGCGAACCCGCCGAGCCGGCCGTCGACCGTGATCTCGAAGCGCTTGGCGTCCGGGTTGTCGGTCACCTCGACCGCGTGGTCCATGGGGGATTCCTCTCAGTGGACCTCGGCGCTCAGCGGGTCCCGTTGGGTCGTGGGTGGGCTTCCTGATCATCGGTCTCGGGCTCATCGGTCACCGGCTTGCCCAGATCGGCTTCGCGGGGAACCTCGATCTTGGAGATCTGCCTGTTCATCGACTTCACCAGGAAGTAGAGCGCGACGCCGATCGCGGCGACCACGAGGAAGCCGACGAGGCCGGGGCCGACGGGAGACGCCGGAGCGGCGACTCCCGGCAGGGAGGCAACGGCATGTGCGGTGAAATCAGTCACCTGTCAAGTCTGCCACCAGGGGGCCGCAGCCCCGGCGGCGGCAGGCTGGTGACCTGCCGCCCGGGGCGTCGCCGTCACTGGTGAGCGCGTGACACCTCGCCCGCGTGGATCCCCGTGAACAGGTCGTCCTCGGGCAGCGCGGTGTCGACCAGCGACCGGGCGAGGTGGTAGTCCTCGGTGGGCCAGATCTCCTGCTGCAGATCGCGCGGGCAGACGAAGAAGAAGCCGTCCGGATCGATCTGGGTGGCGTGCGCGAGGAGCGCCAGGTCGCGGGTCTCGAAGTAGTCGCCGCACGGCACGCGCGTGGTGATCTCCCACTTCTGCGGGCGGTCCTCCCAGCGGGCGATCCAGTCGCCGTACGGAGATCCGATGCCCCGGTCGGTCATGGCCTGGTGGAGGGCCTCGAACCGCGCGCGCGTGAAGCCCATGTGGTAGTAGAGCTTCAGCGGCTGCCACGGGTCGCCCGTGCCGGGGTAACGGTCGGGGTCGCCGGCCGCCTCGAAGGCCTCGACGGAGATCTTGTTCGTCATGATGTGGTCGGGGTGCGGGTAGCCGCCGTCGTCGTCGTAGGTCAGGATCACGTGCGGCTTGAACGCGCGCACGGCCGCGACCAGCGGAGCCGCCGCCGCCTCCAGCGGCTGGAGCGCGAAGCACCCATCGGGCAGCGGTTCGCTGTCGTCCTCGGGCAGGCCGGAGTCGACGAAGCCGAGGAAGCTCTGCTCGACGCCGAGGATCTCACGCGCCTTCTCCATCTCCTCGCGTCGCACCTCGGTGATGTTCGCGAGGATGTCGGGGCGCTCCATCTTGGGATTCAGGATCGAGCCGCGTTCGCCGCCGGTACACGTGCAGACCAGCACCTCGACGCCCTCGGCCACGTAGCGCGCCATCGTGGCGGCTCCCTTGCTCGACTCGTCGTCAGGGTGCGCATGTACGGCCATCAGCCTCAGCGGTGCACTCACGGCTCGGTTTCTCCTCAGGTGTCCAGAACAGCTCCCCGGAGAGGCTAGTTTCTCCTGGGGCGACGCGCGGGGCGGAGCCCTCGCAGGGGACAATCGTCTCGTGCAACGACGAGGGACCGCTGGGAGATTCCGCCATGACCGATAGTGGTGTCGGTTCGAGCGCGCCCGGGCCGGTCCTCGGGACCCCGGAGTCCTTTCCGGACCGGGAAGGACGCTTCGGACGGGGCGGGAGATCCATTGCCTTCCTCATCATCGGGATCTTTATCGCGATCGCGATGGGCGGCTGGGGTTACGTCATGATGTCCGCCAAGGGAAATCCCGACGTGATGACCGAAGTGATCGCTTTCCAGGTGGGCGGACCGAGCTCGATCACGATAACCTTCCAGGCACACAAGGCCGCCGACCGGGCGGCGGTGTGCAAGCTGCGGGCCACCGACACCGACCACGTCGAGGTGGGCACCCGCGATGTCACGCTCCCCGCGGGGCAGGCCGACATCCAGCTGACGGAGCGCCTTGCGACCAGCGCTCGGGCCACTTCGGGCCACGTGCAGTACTGCTATCTCGTACAATGAGACTTTTGGGAAAGCGTTCGGGCGGGTTAATTTGTTAGTCTCCCCGAATTCGAACGCTCGCAACTCTCACGAGTACGCAAGGAGAACCCGTGGTCGACTCCCGCGAAGAGAACGTCACCTGGTTGACGCAGGAGGCGTACGACCGCCTGAAGGCGGAGTTTGAGTATCTCTCGGGGCCCGGGCGTGTCGACATCGCCAAGAAGATCGAAGCCGCTCGCGAAGAGGGAGACCTCAAGGAGAACGGCGGGTATCACGCCGCCAAGGAGGAGCAGGGCAAGATGGAGGGCCGCATCCTCCAGCTCCGCCAGCTCCTCGACCAGGCGAGAGTGGGGGAAGCCCCGCGTGCCGAAGGCGTTGTCGGCCCCGGAATGACCGTGACCATACGGTTCGACGGTGACGACGACGAAGAGGTGACCTTCCTGCTGGCCTCCCGCGAGGAGAGCGGCGCCCCGATCGACGTCTACTCACCCCGCTCTCCGCTCGGTGCCGCGATCAACGGCAAGAAGATCGGAGAGAGGGCCACCTATACGCTGCCGAACGGCAGGCAGAACACCGTGGAGATCCTCGAGGCGGTGCCGTACATCGGCAACTGAGCACCGCGCTCGACACCCACGTCCGACCCCATGACATGATCCGCCGGAGCGCCGCTTCGGCGGATCGAGGCTGATTAAGGGAGAATCACCGGACATCGGCGTCGGAGTACAGGACAATCGGGCACTGACGGGGACGACGTACGCCTGGCGTGCGAGACTGCTCAACGCGAGATACCAGGGCGAAAGGGGTTGAAGGTGCTCGATCGGCGACCACCTGGCACGACCGTCGTCCGAGAGAGCCTCACCCGAGGCCTGAGCGGTGTCCGCGACTACCTGGGCGGCGCGCTGGCGGAGGCGCGTGAGGATCTCGGTTACCGCCCGCCGCCCCACCCCGGGCGTCGCCGGCGCCCGGTGCCGCGGATGCTGCGCCGGGCCGTCCCGGTCATCGCCATCGGGCTCGTCACGGTGCTCGCCGCCGACCTCATGGTCCTCGGGGAGCTCGGGCAGCGGCGGTCGCAGGTCGCCGAGCCTGCCCCGCGCCGGCAGATCCAGAGTCGCGAGACCGGCTTCGTCGCGGCCGCCAGGGACCTGCCCGCCCCTGCCGCGCAGGCGCAGGTGGCGCCGTTGGGTGAGCTGCGCAAGCCGCACCTTTTCGTGGTCGCGCCCCGCCCGTTCTCGGCCGCCGCCGTCCGGCGGGTCAAGTCCCGCAAGGGAGTCAAGGCGGTCGAGGTCGTCAGCGCCGCCGACGTCATGATGGACGGCAAGCGCGTGCAGACCATGGGGGTCGACCCCTCGACGTTCCGCGCGTACACCCCGCGCGCCACCGCACGGTCCGACGCCCTGTGGAACAGCGTCGCGGCGGGCGACATAGCGGTGTCCTTCACCCTCGGCAGCGACGGCGGCGTCGCCCTGGGCTCCACCGTCAACGGAGGCGGCCGGAAGCTCCGCGTCGGCGCATACGCGACGGTGGGCATGGGCCTGATCAACGCCGTCGTCTCCCAGCAGGTCGCGACGTCGCTCGGCATCCCTGAGCGCAACGCGCTGGTCGTGAGCGCGCCCGGCGTCGACTCCGCGCGGCTGCGCCTGACGCTCTTGAAGATCCTTCCTAAGGGCAGCCAGGTCGCCTTGATCAACCCGGTGCTCACGCCGCCCGCCCAGGCGCGCACCACCTGGCCGGTCAGCTCGTTCATGTCGGCCGACCAGCTCCGCGTGGCCCTCACGGCCGCGGTGAGCAAGCTCGGCAGGCCGTACGTCTGGGGCGCCGAAGGGCCCGACACCTTCGACTGCTCGGGCCTCGTGCAGTGGGCGTACGCCCAGGCCGGGGTGACCATGCCCCGGGTGACCCACCAGCAGTGGGTCACGGGCCCCCAGGTGCCCCTCGCGCAGGCACAGCCCGGAGACTTGCTGTTCTGGCGTAACGATCCGACCAACCCCGGCTATATCTCTCACGTGGCGATCTACTGGGGCGACGGCAAGATGCTTCACGCCCCCCACACGGGTGACGTCGTGAAGATCGCACCCGTATACACCAAGAATCTCGCCGGAGTCGTCCGGGTGAGCCCCTGGGTCGCCGCGCGGGTGCGCTGACCGCGCCTCGGCGGCCTTTCCCGCGAGCCGCCCGCCGCCCTCCCCGGGTACGCTGACCTGCGCGTCCGTCTCACGGATGAGTCGCAATCACCCGCGCGAGGGACGCCCCGCGCTAGCTCGCCCCGTTAGGTTCCCTCTGGGGAGCGGGGCACATAAGGTGCTCCGTGCTACACAAAAGGGTGGGATTCGCATGAGCAAGATGCGTACCTCCATCGAGGACATCGCGGCCTTCGGCCCCGAGCTCGACGAGGCTCAGCTTCTTCAGGTCAGTGGCGGCGCGAAGAGCCAGGTCATCGAGATCCACGGTGGCCACAGCCACACCTCGGGGGACTCCAACTGATGGACGCGGGGGCGCGGCCGACCGTCGCGCCCCCGCTCCCGCGGGAGGCTTGCCATGATCCTCGTACTGACCTGCGCTGGTGACGACCACGCCGACCGGGTCGTCGAGTTCCTCACGGCAGGCGGAGCCGACGTCGTCGTCTTCGATCCGTCCTTCTACCCCACCGAAGCCCGCCTGGAGATCAGCCACTCGGGCACCGGCTCGACGGCCCGCGTGCTCCACGCCGGTGGCCGCCGGGTCGTCCTCGACGAGCTGACGGCGTTCTGGTACCGGAGGCCGCTGAACCCGGTCACGCATCCCGAGGTCGCGCCCTACGCTTACGCGGGCTACATCCAAGACGAGCTCCGCGCCGTCTCCGACAGCTTGTGGGACAGCCTCGACTGCCTCGCGGTCCCCGCGTCCCGGCCCGTCATCGACCGCGCCGCGCGCAAGCCGTACCAGCTCGAACGGGCCCGCCTGCTGGGCTTCGAGCTTCCCGAGACCCTGGTCACGACCGACCCCGGGACGTTCCTCGACTTCTACGACCGGCACGAGGGACAAGTGATCACCAAGCCGGTGCATGGCAACCGGCTGGAAGGCCAGGGAGAGCGGTTCGGCCGGTTCGCGGCGCCCGTGTCCACGGCCGACACCGGATACGCCGACGCGCTGCGCTACTGCCCGGTCATCGTGCAGGCCTACGTGCCCAAGCGGGTGGAGATCCGGGTGACCGTGGTGGGGGCGGCGGTCTTCGCCGCCGAGATCCACTCCCAGGTGAGCAACCACACGAAGTACGACTGGCGGCACTACGACCCGGGCGCCACGCCGATCCGGGCCCACGACCTGCCCGACGAGATCTCCCAGCGCTGCGTGGCGCTGGTCGAGCGGCTCGGGCTGACCTATGGCGCGATCGACCTGATCCTCACGCCGGACGGCCGCTACGTCTTCCTTGAGATCAATCCGAACGGGCAGTTCCTGTGGATCGAGGCCGCGACGGGCCTGCCCATCAGCGCCGCGATCGGTGACCTGCTCACCAGGGGAGAGAAGTGACGGTGGACGCGCGGACACTGGCCGACGCGGTCGGCCTTCTCAGCGGCGGCACGGCCGAGCGGGACCTCGCGGCGTTCCGGGCCGTTCACCCCGAGGTACGGGCGCGCCTGATCAGGCAGCGGGAGGAGTACGACGGTTCGCTGCACCACGCCCTGCTCGTCAAGGACGGGAGCGGCGCCACCATCTCCCTGTCGTGGTGCCCCGAGACCGCCCTGCCGTGGCCGCTGCGGGGCGTCCACCGGGCCGCCGAGCATCTGCTGCTCCGGGTCAACGGCGTCGACACCCCGGTCGCCAGGGCCATCGCGTGCCTGGACTTCATCTGGGACGAGTCCGCGGTGGCCGACCGGCTCGTCACCGACAGCCTCGTACGAGAGGCCCTGGAGGAGTCGCCGGAGCACTTCACCGACGAGGAGCTCCAGAACGCGATGAACGCGTTCCGCCGGGCCCGCGGGCTGCTGACGGGCGAGGCGACGCGGGAGTGGATGGACCGCAACGGCATCTCCCACCCGGAGCTGGAGGAACTGGTCGCGACCGAGGCGGCGGTGGCGCGGTTGCGCGCCCGGGTGGCCGCCGGGCACGTCGAGGAGTGGTTCGCCGAGCACGGCCACGAGCTCGACGCCGCCCGCGTCGTGCGGGTGGCGCTGGACGCCGGCGAGGAAAGCGGGGCCGAGCCCCCGGCGGAGCCCGGGGACTTCCTCGTGGCCGCCGAGCGGGCGTTCGCCGCGGGCACGGCCATGCCGGGTCCGATCTTCGTCACCCTGCGCAGAGGAGAGCTGAGCCCGGAGGCGGCGAGCCAGGTGTTCGGCGCCGAGCCCGGCACGGTCGCCGGCCCGGTCCGTACCCAGGACGGCCTCATGCTGTTCAAGGTCCTGGCCGTGGTGCCCGCCGTCCTCGACGACGTACGGGACCAGGTCGAGCGGCGGATCTTCGACGAGTGGATCGAGCGGCGCAGGGGCACGGCCAAGATCGAATGGTTCTGGGGCACCACCGACCGCACCAGCTCGTCGACGCCACTCTCGTAGCCCGCCGCGCCACCGGCCCGGCCCCGTCCGAAGGCCCATGACGCCGGCCGCCGCGGGGCCATCCTAAAGTGGCAGCCCTTCCTCCAGCAGGACCAGCGCCTCGTCCATCAGGCCGATGAGCCGCTCCTCGCCGTCGGACCTCACCCAGCGCTCGACGGCCGCGATCCAGCCGCCCACGACCGCGCCGGTGAAGACCCGTACCGCGAAATCGTCGGTGGAGCGGCCGGTGCGCTCGGCGATGGCGGCCGTCAGCATCGTCATCGTGGCGATCTGCCCCTCCATCTGCCGTGCTCGCAGTGAGGGGAGCGACCAGACGAGCTTGACGCGCTGGAGGATCGTCTGCTCGTCGTAGGCGAGCACCTCGCCGTAGACCAGGCGGACGGCCTCGCGCAGCGCCGCGAGCGGCGACAGCGACGCCGGCTGCTCCAGGAACGCCGAGGCGAGCAGCGGGTCGTAGTCGTCCTGGATGACGACGTCCTCCTTGGTGGGGAAGTAGCGGAAGAACGTGCTCGGCGAGACCTCCGCGGCCTCCGCGATCTGCTCGATCGTCGTGTTCTCGTACCCCTGCTCGACGAACAGCCGCAGTGCCTGTTCCCGGATGGCCAGCCGGGTCTTGGCCTTCTTGCGCTCGCGAAGACCGCATTGCTGTTCGATGCGCGGAGGTGAGCTCATCTTCCGATTCTCGCGTGCCGAACCTCCCAAGGTCTCGCTTCGCCCGTGCCGAGTTCGGAGCTCGCCGTGCCGGTTCGGGCCTGTCCGTGCCCGGATGGGCTGCGCCCCTTGAAGCTTCTAGGTATAGGTGTAATCTCAATTACATGGAAACAGATGAAGCAGTCATCATCTCCTGGTTCACCGGCCGTCTGCCGCAGGAGTGGTTCTCCGGGCGGCACGAGTTCGTCCTCGACCGCGAGGAGATCGCGGTGGTCGGCACGCTTCCGGTGCCCGACGCGCCCGACGCGCCTGAAGGGGCCGAGAGGGCCGCGCTGCTGGACGGCCTCGTCCAGCGCTTCAGGGAGGAGACCCGCGAGCGTCGCATCGAGATCGCCCGCGAGGCCGAGCACCGGTTCCGCCGGAAGGTCTCATGGGGTGTGTCCCTGGGCGGCGAGACAGTGATGTTCACCACGCTTTCGATCCCGGTCATGACCCGTCTGCGCCAGCAGGAGCGGCGCGTGCTCGACACACTGGTCGCGGCGGGCGTCGCGCGCAGCCGCAGCGACGCGCTCGCGTGGTGCGTCCGGCTCGTCGGCAGCCACACCGACACCTGGCTCGCTGACCTGCGCGATGCGCTCCAGCACGTCGACCGCGTGCGTTCCGAGGGCCCGGAGATGAATGCGTAGATTGGCCTAAACCAATTCTTTAAGAGGCCTAGACCATTCGAATTGGCCTATACCAATGTTTGCCCGGCGCCAGGTGGGTAGCACCCCCGCCGGCCGGGGTCGTCTCTTTTATCTCGGTCAACTGTGGGTAAACTCCCACGAACCATCGCGGTCCCTGCCTGCCGTGACGTCGTACGCACGGGCAGCGGACAGGGGCCACGGCGGCGCACCGAATTCACGAGCGTGAAACAGCGGCGAAATGGGAAGGGCAGATCTTCTGATTTTAGGAGCTCTTGCACTTCCGTTTTACCGACTGGTCTACGCCAATTGGATTCGGTGCGGTTTGTCGTTAATGATGTTTGGCCTGAGAGTAAGGAGCCGGCCCCGTGTCAGTTTCCATTGAGATGACCGCCCCGACGACTCACGCCGAGCTGGTCGCGTGGGTCCGGGAGATCGCCGAGCTGACTGGTCCCGATCGCGTCGAGTGGTGCGACGGTTCGGAGGCCGAATGGACTCGCCTCACGAACCTGCTGGTCAAGCAGGGCACCTTCACCCGCCTCGCCAAGCGGCCCAACAGCTTCCACGCGGCGTCGGATCCCACGGACGTGGCACGGGTCGAGGACCGCACCTTCATCTGCTCCGAGAATCCCGAGGACGCCGGCCCGACCAACAACTGGGTGGCCCCCGAGGAGATGCGCGAGACTTTCGGCAAGCTCTTCAGCGGCTGCATGCGCGGGCGCACGATGTACGTCGTGCCCTTCTGCATGGGCCCGCTCGGCGGCGAGATCTCCCAGCTCGGGGTCGAGATCACCGACTCTCCGTACGTCGTCGTCTCCATGCGCGTCATGACCCGTATGGGCGAGCAGGCCCTGCGGCTCATCGAGGAGCGCGGCCATGGACACGGCGAGTTCGTCAAGGCCGTCCACTCCGTGGGGGCCCCGCTGGCGCCCGGCCAGGAGGACGTCCCCTGGCCGTGCAGCGCCACCAAGTACATCAGCCACTTCCCCGAGACCCGTGAGATCTGGTCATACGGCTCCGGGTACGGCGGCAACGCGCTGCTCGGCAAGAAGTGCTACGCGCTGCGCATCGCCAGCGTGATGGCCCGTGACGAGGGCTGGCTCGCCGAGCACATGCTCATCCTGAAGCTCACCCCGCCGTCCGGC
Organism: Sphaerisporangium sp. NPDC049002; assembly: GCF_040649355.1. Lineage (NCBI taxonomy): Bacteria > Bacillati > Actinomycetota > Actinomycetes > Streptosporangiales > Streptosporangiaceae > Sphaerisporangium > Sphaerisporangium sp. NPDC049002. The sequence goes on from NZ_JBEZFH010000002.1 coordinate 29,028, forward strand.
GAGCCCCGCTACGTCGCCGCGGCCTTCCCGTCCGCCTGCGGCAAGACCAACCTCGCGATGCTCCAGCCGACCATCCCTGGATGGAAGGTCGAGACGGTCGGAGACGACATCGCCTGGATGCGCTTCGGCGAGGACGGCAGGCTCCACGCCATCAACCCCGAGGCCGGGTTCTTCGGCGTGGCACCGGGCACCGGCGAGTCCACCAACGCCAACGCCATCAGGACCCTCTGGGGCAACAGCATCTTCACCAACGTCGCGCTGACCGATGACGGCGACGTGTGGTGGGAGGGGCTGACCGACGAGCCTCCGGCGCACCTCACCGACTGGAGGGGCCGCGACTGGACCCCCGCCTCCGGCGAGCCCGCCGCCCACCCGAACGCCCGCTTCACGACCCCGGCGGCCCAGTGCCCGACGATCGCCCCCGAGTGGCGGGACCCCGCGGGCGTGCCGATCTCGGCGATCCTGTTCGGCGGGCGCCGCGCGACGGCCGTACCGCTGGTGACCGAGTCGTTCAGCTGGCGGCACGGCGTGTTCCTCGGGGCCAACGTGGCCTCGGAGAAGACCGCCGCGGCCGAGGGCAAGGTGGGCGAGCTGCGCCGCGACCCGTTCGCGATGCTGCCCTTCTGCGGGTACAACATGGGCGACTACTTCGCCCACTGGCTCAAGATCGGTGAGACGGGCGACGCGAGCAGGCTGCCCAAGCTCTACTACGTCAACTGGTTCCGCAAGGACGCCTCCGGCCGGTTCCTGTGGCCCGGGTTCGGCGAGAACAGCCGCGTGCTCAAGTGGATCGTCGAGCGCCTGAACGGCGAGGCGGAGGCCGTGGAGACGCCGATCGGCCTGCTCCCGGCCGAGGGCGCGCTCGACACCGAGGGCCTCGACGTCTCCGAGGCCGACATGGCCACCCTCATGTCGGTCGACCCCGAGGTCTGGAAGGAAGAGGCCGCGCTGATCCCGGAGCACTTCGAGACCTTCGGCACCCACATGCCCAAGGGACTGTGGGACGAGTACCACTCCCTGGTGAGCCGTCTGGGCTGATCCCCGGAGCCGCTACGAAGGCCGGGGGCTGTGGCCCCCGGCCTTCGTAGCGGTACTGATCGGTAACCGAAGCGGGGGCGGGCAGGGCTCCGGGCACGTGATAATTGCGTGTTGTCAACGCCCGGAAGCGGACGGGCGGCGAAGGGGAGGTCACCATGGGCATGCGCGATCTCGTGTACCGGCTCTACGAGCGCCGGCTCGGGACGAGGCTGTCCTCCGACCAGATACCCCGGCACGTGGGCGTCATCGTCGACGGGAACCGCCGCTGGGCGAGGGCCATGGGCCTGCGCGACGTCAGGCACGGCCACCAGAAGGGCGCGGACAAGATCTCCGAGCTCCTCGTGTGGTGCCGTGAGGCCGGTGTCGAGGTCGTCACGGTGTGGTTGCTCTCCAGTGACAACCTCTCGCGGCCCAAGGAAGAGCTCGACCCGCTCATGGAGATCATCGAGGACACGGTCCAGGGGCTGGTCGCCGGAGGCTGGCACGTCAACACGATGGGCGCGCTGGACCTTTTGCCCGATCGCACGGCTCGCATCCTTAAAGATGCTAAAGAAGCGACATCACGCCGACCTGGGCTGATTGTGAACGTTGCGGTTGGGTATGGAGGAAGACGTGAGATCGCTGATGCGGTGCGTTCCCTCCTCCAGGAGCACGCCAGCAAGGGCGCGAGCATCGAGGAGCTTGTCGAGGTCCTCGATGTCGAGCACATCGCGGAGCATCTCTACACGCGCGGCCTCCCCGACCCGGATCTTCTCATCCGGACCTCGGGAGAGCAGCGGCTCTCCGGATTCCTGCTCTGGCAGAGCGCCCACTCGGAGTTCTACTTCTGCGAGGCCTACTGGCCTGACTTCCGCAGAGTCGACTTCTTGCGGGCGCTGCGATCGTATGCCGCGCGGCACCGACGGTACGGAAACTGAAACACCCCGTGAACCCCCCCTAAAGGCCCTGGTCGAGCTGTTGGGTAGGGGGCGTCCACGACGTACCGTAAGTGGTAGGCAGTCCATACGGCCTACTTCGGGAGAGGGTCCGCCCTTGCGTCGCCTTTTGACGAGGAGGGCCGGTCTCCGGCGTCGCCTCGCACAAGTGGGGGCGCACGACCGGACCCGGTCCGTTCACCACCTCATCTGGCAGGGCGCTTACTCCTGGCGCCCGGGGGAGAACGCGTGGCAGTGTCCTCGAGCAACCCGTCCACTACCTCCAGTAGCCCGACGCCGTCCAGGCGTACCTACATTGTGGACACCTCAGTCCTCCTAGCCGACCCTGCGGCGATGAGCCGCTTCGCCGAGCACGAGGTAGTTCTACCTATCGTCGTCATCACCGAGCTGGAGGCCAAGCGGCATCATCCTGAGCTCGGTTACTTCGCCCGCAAGGCGCTTCGCGTCCTGGACGATCTACGGGTGAAATACGGGAGGCTGGACGAGCCCATGCCGATAGGCGAGGGCACCATACGGGTTGAGCTCAACCACAGCGACCCCGCGATCCTGCCGGCCGGTTTCCGGCTCGGCGACAACGACACCCGCATCCTGACCGTCGCGCGTTCCCTCGCCGCCGAGGGCTGCGACGTGGTGCTGGTGTCCAAGGACCTGCCCATGCGGGTCAAGGCCGCCTCGATCGGCCTCACCGCGGAGGAATACCGCGCCGACCTGGTCGTGGAGTCGGGCTGGACCGGCATGGCCGAGCTCCAGGTGACCACCGAGGACGTCGAGTCGCTCTTCGAGAACGGCAGCCACGAGCTGGAGGAGGCTCGCGAGCTGCCCGCCCACACCGGCCTGCGGCTGCTGTCCACCAGGGGTTCCGCGCTCGGGCGGGTGCTGCCCGACAAGTCCGTGCGGCTGGTGCGGGGCGACCGGGAGGTGTTCGGGCTGCACGGGCGCTCGGCCGAGCAGCGCATCGCGCTCGACCTGCTCATGGATCCCGAGGTCGGCATCGTCTCGCTCGGCGGCCGGGCGGGCACGGGCAAGTCCGCCCTCGCCCTGTGCGCGGGCCTGGAAGCGGTGCTGGAGCGCCGCCAGCACCGCAAGGTCATCGTCTTCCGCCCGCTGTACGCGGTGGGCGGCCAGGAGCTCGGCTACCTGCCGGGATCCGAGAACGAGAAGATGGGCCCGTGGGCGCAGGCGGTGTACGACACGCTCGGAGCCGTCACGACGCCCGAGGTGATCGAGGAGGTCCTCGACCGGGGGATGCTGGAGGTCCTGCCGCTCACGCACATCCGTGGCCGCTCCCTGCACGACGCCTTCGTCATCGTGGACGAGGCCCAGTCACTGGAGCGGGGCGTCCTGCTGACCGTGCTGTCGCGCATCGGCGCCAACTCGCGGGTCGTGCTGACCCACGACATCGCCCAGCGCGACAACCTCAGGGTCGGACGGCACGACGGCGTGGTGGCCGTCGTCGAGAAGCTCAAGGGGCACCCGCTGTTCGCCCACGTCACGCTGACGCGGTCCGAGCGCTCGCCCATCGCCGCCCTGGTGACCGAGATGCTGGAGGACATCACGGTCTGACCGGGTCGCCTACCGCGTCACTCTCGCCGTGATCGAGGTCACGGCGGGAGGTTGACGTTGGCCGCCGCGAGGTCGTGGTACTCGCGGCAGGTGTGCTCGCCCAGCGCCATCGGCCCCTTGGTCGTGGTCTGAGTGATCTTCACGGCCCAGATCTCCTCTCGCAGCCGCGCCGTGCAGGTGATCTGGGCGATCGCCGTCCTGCTGAGACGGCCGGGACCGTTCACTATCACGTGCAGCCGCAGGCCCACGGGGTTCTCCGGGTCGTTGCGGACCCCGCTGTCCACCCCGTACCGCCCGAGGACCGTCTGTTCGAGCCGGAACCCCTTCAGGGCGCTGCCGAGGCCGTCCCCCGACCGCTTGCCCACCTCGAACAGGGCCGTGATGACGTCCTGCGCCGCCGCGGAGGCGGTGGCGACGTTCTTGGGCGCGAGCCGCCCGTCACGGAGCAGATAGACGGTCGCGGCGGCGCCACGGGCGCTTATCACCGGAGCCGGCCCGACGTCGACGACGCCCGTCGGGTCCACGCCGCACGCCGTCGTCCCCGCCAGCGACACGGCCAGGGCCGGTACGGCGAGGCGCGCCAGGCGCCCGCCGCGTCGTAGGGCTCTCGGAAGTCTCATGGGTGCGGTATCCACAGGACGAACTGGGTTCCCGGGTCGCACAGCTCCACCTTGATGGTGCCGCCGTGCAGCTCGGCGTTGGCCTTGGCGATCGCGAGGCCGAGCCCGCTGCCCTCGCTGCGCGCCCGCCCCGCGCCCACCTTGTAGAAGCGCTCGAAGACGTGGGGCAGCGCCTGCTGGGGGATGCCCTTTCCCCGGTCGCGCACCTTCACCTCCAGGCCGTTGCGGAGCGCACGCGCGGTCGCCGTCACCGGGGGCGCGCCGTGGTGCAGGGCGTTGCCCATCAGGTTGGCGACGATCACGTCGAAGCGCCGGGGGTCGAGCGAGAACGACAGGCCGCGCGGGACGTCCAGGCGTACGCGGCCCGTCCATCCCCTGATCTCCAGGCAGTCGGCCAGCGCCTCGCCGACATCGACGTTCTCCCTGGTCAGCACGGCGACGCCGGAGTCCAGCCGGCTGGCCTCGATGAGGTGCTCCACCAGGACGCGCAGCCTGTTGATCTCGCGGACCACGAGGTCCACGGCCTTGCCCGCGTCCGGGGGAAGCCGTTCGGCCTCCTCGGTGAGCATGTCGGTCACGGCGGTCATCGCGGTGAGGGGAGTGCGCAGCTCGTGGGAGACGTCGGCCACGAACCGCCGGGACATCGCCTCCAGGGCGCGCAGCTCCGACACGGTCTGCTCCAGGGCGGAGGCCGTGTCGTTGAACGTCGCGGTCAGCCCGGCCAGCTCGTCACGGCCGTGTACGGGCAGGCGGGTGTCCAGTCGTCCCGCTCCCAGCGCGCGGGCGGCGTCGCCGAGCCTGCGCACCGGCAGCAGGACGCTGCGCGCGGACACCAGCGCGACGGTGAGCGCGATCGCCAGCGTGATCCCCCCGGCCTGGGTGAGCGCGGTGCGCAGCCGGGCGAGGACGCTGTCCTCCTCCTTCAGGGAGACGAACACGAAGACCGTCATGCCGGTCGGGCGGACCGCCCCGGTGCGGGTGAGCCGGTGGACCTGGGTACCGATCAGCAGCCAGGGCTGCTCCCTGATCAGCAGCCGCTCGCGGACCATGCGCGAGGCGGCCTGCCTGCGGAGCTCGGCCGGGACGTCGTCGAGCGCGAGGCTCGTGCCGGTGCTCAGCCGCTCCTGGTCGCCGTAGCGCAGTATCACCTGGCGGTCCGGGCCCCCGAGGGACTCGGCCAGGTTGGTGAGATCGCTCTCGGTGACCACCGCGTCGGTCGGCCAGAGCAGGTCACTGGTGCCGATGGGGAGGGATATGCGCTGGAGGACGTCCCGGACGTCGACGGTGGCGCTGCCCTCGACACGGTCGAGCAGCGCGCGGCGGACGAGCTGGTAGCCGATGCCCGCCACCAGGGCCGAGGCGGTCACCGCGACGAGGATGAAGGTGATGACCAGCCGGCCGCGCAGTCCGGTCGGGTGACGGCGGCCGAGGTTCACGGGGGACTGAAGCGGTATCCGAAGCCCCGCACGGTGTGGATGAACACCGGCTCGGCCGGCACGGGCTCGATCTTGGCGCGGATGCGCTGCACGCAGGCGTCGACCAGCCGGGAGTCGGCCACGTGGTTGTGGTCCCAGACCGCGCGCAGGAGGTAGCGGCGGTTGAGCACCTGGCCGGGGTGGCGTACGAGTTCGAGCAGCAGGCGCAGCTCGGTCGGCGTGAGGTGGATCTCGCGGTTGGCCAGGGTGACCTTCAGCGCGCCCCGGTCGACCACCAGGTCTCCGAAGCTGATCCGGTCGGCCGAAGCGGACTCAAGGCGGCGCAGGACGGCCCGGATGCGGGCGTCCAGCACGCGCGGCTCCACGGGCTTGACCACGTAGTCGTCCGCGCCGGCCTCCAGCCCGACCACCATGTCCAGGTCGTCGCCGCGCGCCGTGAGCAGGATGATCGGCAGGGAGTCGAGCCTGCGGATGCGGCGGCACACCTCCACGCCGTCGATTCCGGGCAGCATCACATCGAGGATGACGATCTCGGGGCGGCGGGCGCGCACGTGGTCGAGGGCCTCCTCGCCGGTCGCGTAGGCGGTGACGGAGTGACCCTGCCGCGTGAGTGCCAGCTCTAGCCCCGTCCTGACGGAGGGATCGTCTTCAACGAGAAGGATGCCGGCCACCCGGACATTATTGCCGAAACTCGCCTATCTCCTTCTCTGTCACAGAACTGTGACGTGGCACCGACGCGACCTCGACAGTAACGAAGCAGCCTGAGGGTGCTATCCGGCCGCCCTCCGGTGCGGGGGTCCGGAGGGCGGACCCCCCGGACCGTCGGTGTGACGAGAATCACATTGAGGTGGATAAGCGCACGTTACTCCCCGGTTAGGTCATGTGACCCCCAAAGAACTTTGACGTTTGGGTTGCGAACCACCCCCTATGTCACGGCAAGCTCATAGGCCGTGAGCTCAGGTCAGCAGTTGCGGGACAGGCGAAGCAGGCGGGACGAAGAACACGCCTCGTCGCCGCGTGGTCAGGCCCGTAAGCGGGGCGAACGCCGGTCATGGCTGACACCCAAGCGGGTGATCGGCGTCGGGCTGTCCCTGGCGGCGGTCGCGGCGCTCGGCGTCTTCGTGGTCAAGACCGTCAAGGAGAACGAGGCGGCCTCGTCCACCCCTCTGACGCTCGACGACCTGATGCGGGTGAACGACCCGTTCGCGCCCGACCCCAAGACCGACGCGCTGAAGGCCGTCGCCGCTCAGGCGCAGCGGGCATACGACATCAAGAACGCCCGTAAGAAGGCCGCGGCGGGCTTCGACCCCGTGAAGATCGTCAAGAAGGCGCCCGGGGGCGAGGGCTTCACCCCGCAGGCATTCCCGCCCGGCTCCAAGCCCAACCCCGGCAGCAACAAGGCGCTCGGCCAGAAGATGGCCGCCGCGCGAGGCTGGTCAGGCGAGTGGGGATGCCTGGAGAAGCTGTGGGACAGGGAAAGCCACTGGAACGAGCGGGCCATGAACCGCAGCAGTGGCGCCTACGGCATCCCGCAGGCCCTGCCCGGCAGCAAGATGGCCAGCGCGGGCGGCGACTGGCAGGTCAACGCGGCCACCCAGATCGAGTGGGGTCTCGGCTACATCGCGGCCCGCTACAAGACCCCCTGCGGCGCGTGGGGGCACTCCCAGGCGACCGGCTGGTACTGAGCCTTTTCTTCGCCGTCACCGGACAGCGCGAACTCTTGGTCAGGGTTGTTTGACGTTTCGGCAAGCCTGACCGCGTCCCGGCGGTGCGCGCCCCACCCTTGCCCACATGGGTGTCAAGGTCAGCGTGGTGGTGCCGGTATCAGAGCCAGGCCCGGACGATGACGCGTTCGACGCGTGCGTACGTTCGCTGCTGGAGCAGTCGATGCCGTCGGACGAGTATGAAGTGATCTTCGCCGACGACAGGTCGGGGGACGGCACGCGGGAGCGGCTCGACGCCGTGGCCGCCGTCCGGCCCAACGTCAGGGTCCTGCACCTGGAGCACACCGGCTCGCCCGCGCGCGGGCGCAACGTGGGCCTGGCCGTGGCCCAGGGCGAGTACGTCTACCTTCTCGGCCAGCGCGACCGGCTGGAGCGCGTGGCGCTGGAGATGATGTACCGCTTCGCCGTGGAGACCGACGCCGATGTGCTGATCGGACGGCTGGTCACCGGGGACCAGCCGCCGCCGAGGGCCTTCACCCGCAACCGCGAGCGCGCCGACGTGCTGCGCGACCGCCTCCTCGGGCTGCCGACGGCGCACAAGCTGTTCCGCCGCGCCTTCCTCGACACGCGCGAGATCCGCTTCGCCGACCTCGATCCCGAGCTGTCGGAGCAGGCGTTCGTCGTCAAGGCGTACCTGACCGCGAAGGTCGTCGCGGTCCTCGCCGACCACATCTGCTGCCACGTCGCCCCCACCCCGGACCGCCTGGTGGACCCGGGCGCCCACGCCGCGGGGATCCGGGCGATCCTCGACATCATCGACGCCCACAGCGACCCGGGGGACCAGCGTGACCGGCTGTACGCCCACTGGTTCCGCACGGGCGTGCTGCGCATGCTGGGCGGGCGACGACTCCTGTCCCCACGCCAGGACCAGCGCGTGGCGCTCTTCGCGGAGATGCGCGCGCTGACCGCCGAGCGGTTCCGCGAGGAGCTGGATCGCCATCTGCCGGTCCATATGCGCGCCCGGGCGGTTCTGGTCCGATCGGGCGAGCTGGGGCGCCTGGTCGCCCTCAGCGAGGCTTCCAGGGGTACGTCCGTGCGCGCGGAGCTCCGGGAGGTGCGCTGGGAGGAAGGTGTCCTGCTCATGGACCTGGCCGTGGAGATCGTCGACGCCGAGGGGGCGCCGATGACCTTCAGGGCCGAGGACGACCGCCTCCACTGGACGCCCCCGCTCGACGGCCTCGTCCTGCCGCCGGAGCTGACCGACGTGACCGATGCGGTGGCCCGGGCCCGGATGGAGGTCTACATCCGCCACATGGACAGCGGGCTGATCTTCTTCCTTCCGGTGGCCGGCGAGGTGTGCCGGTCGCAGGAAGGGGACAGGGTCCGCGTCTGGGCCGTCGGACGGGCCGGGCTGGACGTGGGCACGGCCGCGCTCGGACGTGCACTCCGTCCGGGCGAGTGGGAGGTGCACGTCCGCATGCACAGCGGCGCGCAGCAGGCCCGCGCCCGGGTCGCGGGACACCGGGGCGCCCAGCTGAGCTGCGTCGGCGTGCTCGCCGGGCACCCGCACAAGCTGATCATCCCCTGCTGGTCCGACCAGAGGGAGCTGAGCGTGTGCGTGGAGCCCCGGTCGTTCTCCGAGTCGATCGTGCTCGTCTCGCCGGGGGCCTCGGTCACCCACCGTGAAGGGAACGTGTTCGTCGTCCTTCCCGTCCCGTACGTGCCGCCGAGCGGGGGCCCTCCTGCGGAGCTGGTGCTGCGGCACATCGCGAGCCGGAGCCGGGTCATCGCGGTCCCCGCGCTCGTCGAGCCGGGGGTGCCGGGCCGCTTCCCCGGCCAGCTCGTCGCCAAGGTCCCGGTACGCCGGTTCCCCGGCGAGGGGCACATCGCCCCCGGCCTGTGGACGCCGCGCCTGCGCGTCGACGGCAAGGAGGTCGACCTGCGGTTCGTCCTTGAGATGGGCAGGGGAGGAAGGGCGAGGATCCAGGCCTCGGGAGAGCCCGGCATGCTCTCGGCCCGGCGCTCGATCCTCGGCAGGCTCGCCACCCACGTCCCCGGCGGCCGATACGCCGTCCGCCTCGCCCACGCCGTCCAGCAGCGCTACCTCCCCTCACCACCCCCGGGCTGACCTGGGGAGGTCATGGCGAGGACGTCCAGGGCGGCGTCGAGTTGCTCTTCGGTGAGCTTGCCGGAGGCCACGTGGCCGCGTTCGATCACGACCTCCTTGATGGTCTTGCGCTCCTTGAGCGACTGCTTGGCGATGCTCGCCGCCTCCTCGTACCCGAGGACGCGGTTGAGCGGGGTCACGATCGACGGGGAGGACTCGGCGTACTCCCGCAGCCGGTCGGTGTTGGCGGTGATCCGGTGGACGCACCTGTCGGCGAGCAGCCGTGACACGCTTGCCAGCAGGCGGATCGACTCCAGCACGTTGCGCGCGATGACCGGCATCATCACGTTGAGCTCGAAGCTCCCGGACGCCCCGGCGAAGGTCACCGCCGCGTCGTTCCCGATGACCTGGGCCGCCACCATGGTCACCGCTTCGGGGACGACCGGGTTGACCTTTCCCGGCATGATCGAGGAGCCGGGCTGGAGGTCGGGGAGGTTGATCTCGCCCAGGCCCGCCCGCGGCCCCGACCCCATCCAGCGCAGGTCGTTGGCGATCTTGTTGAGGGACACGGCGACCACGCGGAGCTGGCCGGACAGCTCCACGAGCGCGTCACGGGCGCCCTGGGCCTCGAAGTGGTCGCGGGCCTCGGTGAACGGCAGCTCGGTGGCCTCCCTGAGCTTCTGGACGACCGCCTGGGCGAACCCGGGCGGCGTGTTGACGCCCGTGCCCACCGCCGTGCCGCCCAGGGGCAGCTCGGCGACCCGGGGCGCCGTCGCGCGCAGCCGCGCGATGCCGTTCTCCACCTGCGTGGCGTAGCCGCCGAACTCCTGGCCCAGCGTCACCGGTGTGGCGTCCATCAGGTGGGTGCGCCCCGCCTTGACCGTCTTCGAGAACACGTCGGCCTTCTGGCGCAGCGAGATGGCCAGGTGGTCGAGCGCCGGGATCAGCTCGTACGCGACGTCCACCATCGCCGCCACGTGGATCGACGACGGGAACACGTCGTTGGACGACTGCGAGGCGTTGACGTGGTCGTTCGGATGCACCGGGCGGCCGAGCCGCTTCTCGGCGAGCGTGGCGATCACCTCGTTGGCGTTCATGTTGGACGAGGTGCCGGAACCGGTCTGGAAGACGTCGATCGGGAACTCGTCGTTCCACTCGCCCTCGGCGACGTCGGTGGCCGCCTCGGAGATGGCCTCGGCCATGTCGGCGGGAAGGACGCCCAGCTCGCCGTTCACCTCCGCCGCCACGGCCTTGATCAGTCCGAGCGCCGCTATGTGGGCCGGTTCGAGCCCGCGCCCCGAAATCGGGAAGTTCTCTACGGCGCGCTGCGTCTGCGCCCGCCACTTGGCCGACGCGGGAACGCGTACGTCGCCCATCGAGTCATGTTCGATCCGGAAATCCTCCATGACTCCAGTTTTGCTCTACGAGCCGCCGGATGTGTCCCCGCGGGCGGGCTGGAATGACCGGAATGAGGAGAGGACCACTCCGAACTGTGACCGGTTGGCGTGCACGGTGGAGGCGGTGACGCTCCCGCCCGGCCGCTGCCCGCCCGGCGCCTTCGCCCCCGCCGGGTCGGTGGAGCCGCTGCTCGACACCGCGGCGGCCACGAGCATCACGATGGCCGCCAGCCCGAGCAGGGCCACGGCGACCAGGATGATCATCCCGGTGGGGCTGCTGCCCCGGGGCGGCGCGGTGCCCTGGAAGGCGAACAGGTCGGTCCCCAGCCCGTTCTCGGGGGTGGGCCGATCGGCCCAGGCGCCCGCCTCGCTCGCCGTCCCCCGAGGACCATGTGCCGCTTCCTGGGGGGAGAGCGTTCCGGCGGCGAGCCCGGTCGCCGCAGACGACATGGCCGCCGCCGGCCGTACGGGCGGGACGGGGGAGGCGTGAGGCGCCGGCCGGGCCGGTGGCGCGGGAGGCGCCTGAGGGGCGGCGGCCGGCATCGAGGGAAGCCGCCCGACCGTGGTCGCCTGGCCGTCCTCGTCGGAGGGAGCGCCCGGGGAGGGCTGGACCCCGGGGATGCGCAGGCCCCCCTTGGGACGGATGACCGTCATCGTCTGATCCGGATCGACGTCCGGCCAGGAGCCGGCGTCCGGCTCGGGGACGCTGCCGACTTTCCGAGCGCTGTCGCCTTTCTGAGCGCTGGGGGGCTTCTGTGCGGCGGCGGGCTTCGGGGTGGTGGGCTTCTGGGCGGTGGGGATTTCCTGCGTGGCGGCGGCTTCCCGGGCCGTGGCGGGTTCCCGAGGGACGGCCGGTTCCGGGGCCGTGGTGGGCTGGGCTTTCGGGGCCGTGGCCGGCTGAGGGGATGCGGCTGGCTGAGGGGATGCGGCCGGCTGGGGGGATGCGGCCGGCTGGGGGGACACGGTCGCGGCGGCCTTGGCGGAGCGGGTCCTGGCGACCGCGCGGAGCCTGGAGACCGCCTGGTCGTGCGTGAGGCGCCTGGTGTGGTCCTTCTCCAGCAGGGCTTCGAGCGTGGGGCGGAGTGGTCCGGCCTGGGTGGCGGGGTCGGCCTGCTCGGTCATCAGCGCGGCCAGCGTTTCGCCGACCGAGTCGCGCTCGTACGCGGGCCGCCCCTCGACCGCGAAGTACAGCGTCGCGCCGAGCGACCACAGGTCGGACTCGGGGCCGGTGTGGTCTCCCCGGGCCCGCTCGGGGGCCGTGTAGCCGGGTGAGCCGATCACCATGCCCGTCTTGGTGATGTTGCTGTCGCCCGCCGCCTTGGCGATGCCGAAGTCGGTGAGCACCACGCGGCCCGTGTCGGTCAGGAGCACGTTGCCTGGCTTGACGTCACGGTGCAGGATGCCCTGGTCGTGCGCGGCGCGCAGCGCTCCCAGCAGGTCGAGGCCGATCTCGGCGACGAGCCGGGGCGGCAGGGGCCCCTCCTCGTCGATCACCTGCTCCAGGGACCTGGCCTCGACCAGCTCCATGACGATCCACGGGCTGCCGTCGACCACGATGGCGTCATGGACGGTGGCCACGGAGGGATGGGCGATCTTGGCAGCGATGCGACCCTCGCGGATCATGCGTTCGCGCAGCTCGTCGCGTTGCTCCTTGCTCAGCCCCGAGTCCTGGCGGATCTCCTTGACGGCCACGTCGCGGCCGAGGAGGCGGTCGTGAGCGCGCCAGACAGTGCCCATCGTCCCCCTGCCCAGGGGGATGATCAGCTCGTATCTGTCGGCGAGCAGCCGCCTCTGCTGTTCCGGCATGAGTAAGAAGATAGCGACAGTGCCTTGAGAATTGCTTTCGCATCACTAACGCATATTTTTTGGCCAGAAGCGGCGAGGCAGGACCATACGCACGATTTCGGACAACTGGCGCATCACCTGGTTCACCTCGGGGTTCGAGGGAGCCCGGCGGCGGCCCGGCGCGGGGTCAGGCGATTTGCGGTGCACCCCCTCGGTCGCCCTGCGGGGCACACGAGGTTGCGGCACGGGGCCGGGGTCGCGGGGCGGGAGGTAGACGGGCCGGGCCTCGGGCCTGGCGTCCGCCCGGTGCTGGCCCCGGTGGGGCGAGGGCCTGCGGGGAGCCGGGGGCGACGACGACAGGGCGCCCCTCGCGGCGTGAGGCGGGGGCGGCAGGCCGCCCGTCGCGGTCGCGGGCTGCTGGCGGGTGGTGGTGCGGTGGGCGGGACCTCCGAGCGGTTCCTCAGCCGAGCCGCCGGCCGCCACGCGGGCGAGCATGAGGGAGGCGCGCATGCCGTCGAGCCGGGCGTCGGGGTCGATCTGGAGCAGGCCGCGCAGGATGGGGGCGAGCGGCCCGGCCCTGTCCATCGGGATGGGCTCGCCGCTCGTGAGCGCGGCCAGCGCCGCCGCGGCCGTACGCCTGCCGTGGAGGCCGCGGCCCTCGACGGCGGTGTACAACGTGGCGCCGAACGACCACAGGTCGGCGCCGGGGCTGGCCTTGTCGCCGAGGACGCGCTCGGGGGCGATGTAGCCGGCCGAGCCGAGCACGATGCCGGCCTGTGTGATCGACGCGTCGCCTTCGAGGGCGGCCAGGCCGAAGTCGGTGAGCACCGCGCGGTCCTCGGTCACCAGCACGTTGCTGGGCTTCACGTCACGGTGCAGGATGCCCTTGCCGTGCACGGCCCGCAGCGCGCCGAGCACCTGGCGGCCGATCTCGGCCACGCGGCGAGGGGGAAGCGGCCCCTCCTCCTTGACCAGGTCTTCCAGCGATCGGGCGTGCAGGAGCTCCATGACGATCCAGGGGCGGTCGTCCTCGGTCACGACGTCGAAGACGGTGATCACAGAGGGGTGGGCCACCATGGCGGTCGCGCGCGCCTCGCGCTCGGTCCTGGCGCAGAGCTCGGCCCGGAGCTCCTCGTCGAGGACCAGCGGGAGGCGCACCTCCTTGACAGCCACGTCACGGTCGAGAAGGTCGTCGTGCGCGCGCCAGACGGTGCCCATGCCGCCGCGGCCGACCGGCTCTACGAGCCGGTAACGCGAGGCAAGCTCGTATCCGGACGGGGCGCGCATGGGTGGCAGCTTACCGATTTGTTTATCGCCGCCTGTAGAGGCCATGCCGATTCTCTGTTGAGATCTTCCGTCAGATTCAGTCAGATTCGGCGACCGATAGTGAGCACGGGACCACTCGTGTCCTCGAAGAAGTCGGCGCCCTTGTCGTCGACCACGATGAACGCGGGGAAGTCCTCCACTTCGATCTTCCAGACGGCCTCCATGCCGAGCTCCGCGTATTCGAGGACCTCCACCTTCCTGATGCAGTCCTGCGCGAGCCGGGCCGCCGGGCCGCCGATCGAGCCGAGGTAGAAGCCGCCGTACTTCTGGCAGGCCTCGGTGACCTGCTTGGAGCGGTTGCCTTTGGCCAGCATCAGCAAGGACCCGCCCTCGGCCTGGAAGCGCTCGACGTAGGAGTCCATGCGTCCGGCGGTCGTCGGGCCGAAGGATCCCGAGGCGTACCCCTCGGGCGTCTTGGCCGGTCCGGCGTAGTAGACGGCGTGGTCCTTCAGGTACTGCGGCATCTCCTCGCCGGCGTCGAGCCGTTCGGCGATCTTGGCGTGCGCGATGTCACGGGCGACGACGAGCGGGCCGGTCAGCGAGAGCCGGGTCTTCACGGGGTAGCGCGTGAGCTCGGCGAGGATCTCGCTCATGGGCCGGTTGAGATCGATGGAGACCACGTCGTCCGAGAGGTGCTCGTCGGTCGTCTCGGGCAGGAAGCGCGCCGGGTCGGTCTCCAGCTTCTCCAGGAAGACGCCCTCCGGCGTGATCTTGGCGAGGGCCTGCCGGTCGGCGCTGCACGAGACGGCGATCGCGACCGGGCACGATGCGCCGTGCCTCGGGAGCCGGATCACCCGCACGTCGTGGCAGAAGTACTTCCCGCCGAACTGCGCGCCGATGCCGAGCTTCTGGGTGAGCTCGAAGACCTTCTTCTCCAGTTCCATGTCGCGGAAGCCGTGCCCGGAGGGCGAGCCCTCGGTGGGGATCGTGTCGAGGTAGCGCGCGGAGGCGTACTTCGCGGTCTTCAGCGCGAACTCGGCGCTGGTGCCGCCCACGACCACCGCCAGGTGGTACGGGGGGCACGCGGCGGTGCCGAGGGAGCGGATCTTCTCCTCCAGGAACCGGAGCATCCGCTTCTCGTTCAGTACGGCCTTGGTCTCCTGGTAGAGGAAGGACTTGTTGGCGCTGCCGCCGCCCTTGGCCATGAACAGCAGCTTGTACTCGTCAGGGTGGCCGTGGGGGTCCTCGGCGTAGAGCTCGATCTGGGCCGGGAGGTTGCTGCCGGTGTTCTTCTCGTCCCACATGGTCAGCGGGGCCATCTGGGAGTACCGGAGGTTCAGCTCGGTGTAGGCGTCGTACACGCCTCGCGAGATGTGCTCGGGGTCGGCGCCGTCGGTCAGCACGTGGCGGCCGCGCTTGCCCATCACGATCGCGGTGCCGGTGTCCTGGCACATGGGGAGCACGCCGCCGGCCGAGATACTCGCGTTCTTGAGCAGGTCGAGCGCCACGAACCTGTCGTTGCCGCTCGACTCGGGGTCATCGATGATCTTGCGGAGCTGGGCGAGGTGGGACGACCGCAGGTAGTGGGAAATATCGTGGATCGCGGTCTTGGTCAGAAGGCGCAGCGCCTCCGGGTCCACTTCCAGGAACGTACGGCCCGCCGCCTCGACCTTCCGCACCCCCTCAGCCGTGACCAGACGGTATTCCGTCTCATCGGGGCCCATCGGAAGCAGGTCGGTGTAGTCGAACTCGGGCATCGCCTGTGCTCCTCCGTATCCGTGGCGCGCTCGCCGCCGTCCTGTGCAGGGTACGGCTCCCTGTGACGTCCTCCTGACGCGGGGCTGTACACGATTGGGCGAACCTTGGGGCAGACGTGACGTCCCCGCGTCACCTATGAGCCGAATGCGTGTGTATGTGCGTTCGATACTGGAAGTACGCACGAAATCCGATATCGGGGGAAATCATGGATCCGGGCAACGTCGTGGTGGTGGTCCTCGGAGTGATAGTGGTCGCGTCCGCCTTGGGGGTCGCGCTCGTCACCATCGTTCTGTGCGGCATCAGGGGCGAGAACGCCCAATGGCCGGTGACCCCCGACACGAGGCGAGCCCCGCATGAACCCGAGATCACCGGCGCGGAAGCGCGCGCCGCAGGGATCAAGGGTTCTCATGAAGAGGACCACCCCGAGTGGACCGGCCGCGAGCTGGCGGGCGACGACCTCCGGCCGGTCGGCACCCACGACGAGAAGCACGCCGTCCCGGGACGGGCACGATGGTGGTGACCCCCCCGCCCACGCGAGCCCGGACCTTCCCGCGGAACGTCCGGGCTCATTCATGTCCGGTCCTGCACGTCCTGCCCAGGCTGCGGCTCACGACGTCGCCAAGACCATAGTTCGTCTGAATGTCAGGACATATTCTTGACGCCGGGCATTCTGATACCTAGAACTGTGGACGGGTCGTCGTCAGCTGATCGAGCCGCGGAGGCAGTATGCGTGTGGGTCTGTTGGGTCTTGGCCGCATCGGAGCGTTCCACGCGACGACGCTCGCCGCGCATCCCGAGGTCGGCGAGCTGATCGTGTCGGACGCCGACGAGGTGCGGGCGAAGGAGGTGGCAGGCCGGGTCGGAGCGCTGGTCGGAGACGCGTTCGAGACGGACGCGGTGGTCGTCGCCACCCCCACCTCGACCCATGCGGAGCTCATCCTGCGGGCCTGCGACGCCGGCGTCCCGGTCTTCTGCGAGAAGCCGGTCGCGCCGGGCATCGAGGAGACCGCACGCGTCGTCGAGGCGGCAGATCGCAGCGGCACGCTCGTCCACATCGGCTTCCAGCGGCGCTTCGACGCCGGGTACGCCGCCGCGCGCCGGGCGCTCAGGAGCGGCGAAGTGGGCGACCTGCACCGGGTCCACCTGCTGACCGCCGACCCCCGGCCGCCCGACGCCGCCTACATCCCCCTCTCCGGGGGCATCTTCCGCGACTGCCACATCCACGACTTCGACATCCTCCGCTGGGTGACCGGCCGCGAGGTCGAGTCGGTGTACGCCACGGGGGCCAACCGGGGGGCCGCGTTCTTCGCGGAGGCGGGCGACGTGGACACCAGCGCCGCCCTGCTGACCCTCGACGACGGAACGCTTGTGACGATGCAGGGGTCTCGATACAACGGCGCCGGGTACGACGTGCGGATGGAGCTCGCGGGAACACGTGGCACGGTCGTCGTGGGGCTCGACGACCGCGTGCCCCTGACCTCGGCCGAGCCCGCCGCCGGGTTCCCAAGCGGCGAGCCGTGGCCCGACTTCGGCGCCCGCTTCGAGGCGGCCTACGTCACCGAGATCGGGGCCTTCCTCGGCAGCGTGCGCGACGGCGGGCAGAGCCCCTGCACCGTCCAGGACGCGCTCGCCGCCCTGCGCGTCGCCGAGGCGGCAGAGCTGTCCCGCCGCACCGGACGCCTGGTGAGGGTCGCGGAGGTGACCGTATGAGCGCACCTGTGGCCGGTCCCTCGGGCGACGCCGTGACCGGCCCGGTCAGGATCGCCGCAGCCCCGATCTCGTGGGGGGTGTGCGAGGTGCCGGGCTGGGGCCACCAGCTCGACCGCGACCGCGTCCTCGGTGAGATGCGCGCGCTCGGCCTCACCGCGACCGAGCTGGGCCCCGACGGCTTCCTGCCCCCGTCCCCCGGGCACCGCCGCACGCTCCTCGCGTCGTACGGCCTGAGCGGCATCGGGGGCTTCGTCCCGGTCGTGCTGCACGATCCCGCGTACGACCCTGTGCCGGAGGCGCAGGCCACGTTGCGGGCGTTCGCCGACGGTGACGTGGGGACGGTCGTGCTCGCGGCCGCGACCGGCGCCGACGGCTACGACGAGAGACCCGTGCTCGACGCCGAGGGCTGGAAGACGCTTCTGGCCAACCTCGGACGGGTGCTGGAGGCGGCCGAGCGGTTCGAGCGGGCCGTCACCCTCCACCCGCACGTCGGCACCATGATCGAGACGCGTGACGAGGTCGGCCGGGTGCTCGACGGCTCGGAGATGCCACTCTGCCTGGACACCGGCCACCTTCTCATCGGGGGCACCGACCCGCTTGACCTGGTGTCCAGGGCAGCAGCCAGAGTCGCACACGTTCACCTCAAAGACGTGGACGCCACGCTCGCCGAGCAGGTCCGCGCGGGAAAGCTCACCTACACCGACGCCGTGCGCGCCGGGATCTACCGCCCCCTCGGCAGGGGCGACGTCGACGTGGCGGGCATCGTGACCCGGCTCGGCGACGCCCACTACCAGGGCTGGTACGTCATGGAGCAGGACGTCGTCCTCGACGGGGAGCCGCCGAGCGGCGAGGGGCCGATGGCCGCCGTCCGCGAGAGCCTGGCGTACCTGTCCGCGCTCTCGCATCCCGCGCCCGAGGCGGTGCCGGGGTCCGGTCTGCCCGGGTACGGCAGGGAAGGCGACGCATGACCGAGGTGCTCACGATCGGCAGGGTGGGCGTCGACATCTACCCGCTCCAGGTCGGCGTCTCGCTGCGCGAGGTGGAGACCTTCGGCAAGTACCTCGGCGGCAGCCCTTCCAACGTCGCGGTCGCCGCCGCCCGGCTGGGCCGCGAGTCCGCCGTGATCACCCGCACAGGGGCCGATCCGTTCGGGGAGTTCGTCCACGACGCGCTGCGCTCGTACGGCGTCGACGACCGCCACGTCACCGAGGTCCGGGGGCTGCCGACACCCGTGACCTTCTGCGAGATCCGCCCTCCCGAGGACTTCCCGCTGTTCTTCTACCGCTACCCCAAGGCCCCCGACCTGGAGATCTATCCGGAGGAGCTGGACCTCGCGGCGATCAGGGGGGCGCGCCTGTTCTGGGCGACGATCACCGGGCTGTCCGAGGAACCGTCCAGAAGCGCCCACTTCGCCGCCTGGGAGGCCAGGGGCCGCGCGCCGCTGACCGTGCTCGACCTCGACTACCGCCCCATGTTCTGGGCGTCGCCCGAAGCGGCGCGAGAATGGGTACGCAAGGCCCTCGGGCAGGTCACCGTGGCCGTGGGGAACCTCGACGAGTGCGAGGTGGCCACCGGCACGCGCGAGCCGTACGAGGCCGCCAGGGCGCTGCTCGACCAGGGCGTCGAGCTGGCGGTCGTGAAGCGGGGATCCGCGGGCGTGCTGGGCATGACGGCAGGGGAGACCGTGGAGGTGCCACCGGTGCCGGTCGAGGTGGTGAACGGGCTCGGCGCGGGCGACGCGTTCGGCGGCGCGCTCTGCGACGGCCTGCTCGCCGGCCGGAGCCTTGAGGAGACCCTGCGCTTCGCCAACGCGGCCGGGGCGATCGTCGCCGGACGGCTCGCCTGCGCGCCGGCCATGCCCACGGCCAAGGAAGTCGAGGCCGTGCTCTCTGGGCTCTCAGGGCTCTCAGGGCTCCCGGGGGAAGCCCATGCGTGACGACGATCGCAGGAGGCTGGCCGAGTACCGCGCCAGGTATCCCGAGAAGATCGCCCAGGCCGCCGCCGAACGCCGGCGCAGGCCGCTGCTGGCCGACCGCGACCAGCTCCTGATCATCGCGGCCGACCACCCGGCCAGAGGCGCGATCGGCGTGCGCGGGCGGCCGATGGCCATGGCCAGCCGCGTCGACCTGCTCGACCGGCTCGGCGTCGCGCTGGCGCGGCCCGGGGTCGACGGCCTGCTCGCCACCCCCGACATCGTCGAAGATCTGCTGCTGCTCGGCGCGCTCCACGACAAGGTGGTGATCGGGTCGATGAACCGGGGCGGCGTCCACGGCACGGCGTTCGAGTTCGACGACCGCTTCACGGCCTACGACACCGAGTCGATCGTCCAGATGCGGCTCGACGGGGGCAAGATGCTCTGCCGCATCGGCGTGCGCTCGGCCGAGACGGTCAACACGCTGGAGGCATGCTCGCGTGCCGTGACGAGCCTGGCCAGGCAGAGCCTGGTCGCCATGATCGAGCCGTTCTGGTCCCACAGGGACGAGGGCGTCGTCCACCACGACCTGTCCCCGGAAGGCATGATCCACGCCATCCACGTCGCCCAGGGGCTCGGCGCGACCTCCGCGCGCACCTGGCTCAAGATCCCGGTCATCGACGAGATGGAGCGGGTCACCGAGGCGACCACCCTGCCCACCCTGCTGCTCGGCGGCGACCCCACGGCGGCCCCCGACCGGGTGTACTCATCGTGGCGCGACGCGCTGCGGCTTCCCGGTGTGCGCGGCCTGGTCGTCGGACGCGCGCTGCTCTACCCGCCCGACGACGATGTGGCCGCGGCCGTCGACATCGCCGCCGGGCTGCTGGAGGTGACCTGATGTCCTACATCCCCGCCGGCTCCACCGCCGAGGCTCCCTGGGCGCTGCGGATCTCGCCCGAGACCGCCGGATGGACCTACGCCGGGCTCCGGGCGCTCAACATCTCCGGCGAGACGGTCGAGTTCGGCACCGGCGACGAGGAGATGCTCGTCGTCCCGCTGTCCGGGTCCTGCCTCGTCGAGTGCGATGGGGTACGCCTCGACCTGCGGGGCCGCGAGTCGGTCTTCGGCGCCGTGACGGACTTCGCCTACCTGCCCATCGGGTCGGGCGTCCGGCTGAGCGGGCGGGGCCGCTTCGCCCTGCCGTCGGCCGTCGCGACGCGGCGGCTCCCGGTGCGGTACGGCCCGGCCGAGGACGTCCCCGTGGAGGTGCGGGGAGCGGGGCGGGCCAGCCGCCAGGTCAACAACTTCTGCGCCCCGGACGCCTTCGAGTGCGACAAGCTCGTCGCGGTCGAGGTGCTGACCCCCGAGGGCAACTGGTCGTCCTACCCTCCGCACAAGCACGACACGCCGGGCGACGGCGAGGCCGTGCTGGAGGAGATCTACTACTTCGAGGGCGGCCCCGGATACCAGCGGGTGTACGGATCGCCGGGCAGGCCCATCGACGTGCTGGCGGAGGTGAGCTGCGGGGACGTGGTGCTGGTGCCGCACGGCTACCACGGGCCCTCGATGGCGGCTCCCGGCTACGACCTGTACTACCTGAACGTGCTGGCCGGGCCGGCGCCGAAGCGTTCCATGGCCTTCTGCGACGACCCCCGCCACGCCTGGATCCGCTCCACCTGGCACGACCAGCCGGTGGACCCCCGCGTCCCCATGACCCGGCCCCCGAGGACCCACGAGCCGGCATCCGCGAACGGCGAGCCGGAGGCGAAGGCATGACGACGATCCGGCTGACCGTGGCCCAGGCGCTGGTGCGGTTCCTCGGCGAGCAGTGGAGCGAGCGCGACGGGGTGGAGCAGCGGCTCATCGAGGGCTGCTTCGGCATCTTCGGGCACGGGAACGTCGCCGGCGTCGGCCAGGCGCTCGCGGAGCGCGGCGCGGGCCTCGGCGATCCGCTGCCCTACTACCTGGCGAGGAACGAGCAGGCCATGGTCCACACGGCCGTGGGCTTCGCCAGGACGCGCAACCGCCTCTCGACCTTCGCCTGCACGTCTTCGATCGGTCCGGGCGCCACCAACATGGTGACCGGCGCCGCGCTCGCGACGATCAACAGGATCCCGGTGCTCCTCCTGCCGGGCGACATCTTCGCGACCCGCGCCGCCGGGGCCGTCCTGCAGGAGCTTGAGGACCCACGCTCGTACGACGTCAGCGTCAACGACTGCCTGCGGCCGGTGTCGCGCTTCTTCGACCGGATCAACCGGCCCGAGCAGCTCCCTTCGGCGCTGATGGCGGCGATGCGGGTGCTCACCGACCCCGCCGAGACCGGCGCGGTGACGATCGCCCTGCCGCAGGACGTGCAGGCCGAGGCGTACGACTGGCCCGCCGAGATGTTCGCCCGCAGGGTCTGGCACGTGGCGAGGCCCATCCCCGACGCGGCCGCCGTGGAGCGGGCCGCGGAGGCGATCAGGCGTTCCCGGCGCCCGCTGATCGTCGCGGGCGGCGGCGTGATCTACAGCGAGGCGTGGGAGGAGCTCACCGCCTTCGCCGAGTCCCACGGCGTGCCCGTCGGGGAGACCCAGGCGGGCAAGGGCGTCCTGCCGTACGACCATCCGTGCGCGCTCGGGGCGATCGGGCACACCGGCACGGCCGCCGCGAACGCGATCGCCCGCGAGGCCGACCTGGTCATCGGGGTCGGCACCCGCTACACCGACTTCACGACGGCCTCGCGCACGCTCTTCGGCGACGCGCGCTTCGTGAACCTCAACGTCACGGCCTTCGACGCGGCCAAGCACGCCGGGATCATGCTGGTGGGCGACGCCCGCGAAGGACTCGCGGTGCTCGACCTGGACGGCTGGACGGCCGACCCGTCGTGGACCTCCCGGGCCACCGGGCTGAGCCGTGCCTGGCACGACAAGGTGTCGGCGCTGTACGCGGGGGAAACGCTGACCCAGCCGGTGGTGCTGGGCGTGCTCAACGAGGTCGCGGGGACGGACGGCGTGGTGGTCAACGCCGCCGGGTCGATGCCCGGCGACCTGCACAAACTGTGGCGGTCCTCCGATCCGAAGGCGTACCACGTCGAGTACGGCTACTCGTGCATGGGATACGAGATCGCGGGCGGTCTCGGTGTGAAGCTGGCGGCGCCCGAGCGCGAGGTGTTCGTGCTGGTCGGCGACGGGTCGTACCTCATGATGGCCCAGGAGATCGCCACCGCCGTCCAGGAGGGCGTCAAGCTGATCGTCGTGATCGTGGACAACCACGGCTTCGCGTCGATCGGCGGCCTCTCGGAGTCCGTGGGCGCGCGACGGCTCGGCACGGCCTACCGCAGGCGCTCCCCGGATGGAGGGCTCGACGGGCCGTACCTGCCGGTGGACCTGGCCGCCAACGCCGCGAGCCTTGGAGCCGACGTCCTGCGCGCCTCCGGCCCCGGCTCCCTGCGCGTGGCCCTCACCAAGGCGCGCGAGTCCGCGGTCACGACCGTCGTGTACGTCGAGACCGTGCCCGGCCCCTCTCCCGACACGACCGCCTGGTGGGACGTCCCCGTCGCCGAGGTCTCCTCCACCCCCGACCTCCACCACCGCTACAACGAGGCCAAGCGCGGGCAGCGCCCGTACCTGTAGATCTGTGCAGCGCTGTGCAGGGCTCAGGCCTCACTGGGCCGCGGCGCCAGAAGGGCTCGTGACGGCTGGAAGCCGCGGGCCAGGAGGATGATGGCCGCGGCGAGGACGAGGGGTGCCGCGAAGGCCACCTGGTAGTCGGCGGCGTCGGCGATGCCGCCGACCAGGGCCGCTCCCACGATGAAGCCCACGTAGTTGAACATGTTGACCCGCGCGATCGCCACGCCCGTACCGGCGGGGTCGAGCCGTCCGGCCGCCGAGAACGACTGAGGGGCGACGACGGACAGGCCCACCCCTGTCACGCCGAAGGCGACGATGGCCAGCGGCTCGTTCGGCGCGGCGACGATTCCGGCGAAGCCCAGGGCGGCGAGCGCCCCGCCGATGCGGACGATCGCGGCGGGGCCGTACCTGCGGACGGCGAGGTCGCCGCCGGCCCTGACCACGAAGGTCGTGGCCTGGTAGGCCCCGAGTGCCAGCGGGACGACCGCCGCGGACGCATGCATGATCTTGTCCATGTAGACGGACCCGAAGTTGGAGATCGACGCGTCGCCGACGTAGAGGAAGGCCATCGCCAGGCACAGCGGCAGGATCGGCCTCCATGGGAACCGGCCTCCAGCGGGTACGTCCGTGCCGGGTGCGGGTCCCGCCGGTCGCACATGCTCTTCTTCGGGGGCGCACAGGGTGGGACCGGCGACGACGGCGATGGCGACGCCGGTGACCATGGCGACGGCGAAGGTGACGGGAAGGTTCAGCCCCATGCCACCGGCGGCCGAGGCCCAGACCGCGCCGATGACCGCCGCGGCGCTCCACAGGGCGTGGAAGCCGGTGAGGATCGCCCTGCCGTACCTCCGCTCGATCGTGACGGCCTGCATGTTCATGCCCGCGTCCACCGCGCCGAGGCACAGGCCGAACAGCACGTTCGCGGCGACCAACTCGGGGACGGTGGCCGCGAGCCCCGCCAGCACGACCGCGAGACCGGCCAGCGGCTGGGCGATCCGGAGCACCACCCGGCTGCCGTACCGCTTGGCGATCTCCCCCGCGAGAACGCTGCCCGCACCCGCGATCACGGGCACGATCAGCAGCAGGATGGACAGCTCGCCGTCGCTGAGCCCGTGCTTCTTCTGCAGGGCCGCGACCTGGGTGAGCAAGGTGGCGAACGTCAGCCCCTGGACGAAGAAGACGGCGAAGGTGGCGAGGCGGGCGCGCCGGTCACGTGGGGTAGGCACCGCGGCCTCCGAGAAGGGGAAACATGAGGCTAATTCAGGTTTCGCCAGGGTATGGTCATGGCCCACGCCGGTCAATGGCCCCGCGGGGACGCCGTTCGCCCAGGGCCGGCTCGCCCAGGGCCGGCTCGCCCAGGGCCGGCTCGCTCAGGGCCGGCTCGCCCAGGGCCGGCTCGCTCAGGGCCAGACTCTCTCGCCGCTCGGGACGTCCGAGGACGGCGACAGGCGTACCGCTCGGGTGTCCTGGACGGTGAAGGCGTCCACCACGTGCCGGTTGTGGACCAGGAAGCCGACGACCCCGGCCACGGCCTGCCCGCCCACCGCGGCGTTCGCGTGGCCGGTCAGAAGGTAGATGCGGGGAGCCGACAGCTTGTCGAGCAGGAACCGGCGGCCGTGGCGGTGGACATCCTGAAGGGCCTTGACCGGGATCGGCTGGTCGGAGGTGAACCATACGGCGACGTCCCAGACAGGCAGTCCGGGGTCCGGATCGGCCGACTCCTCATAGCAGCTGACACAGCCGTGGCGGGCATCCTGCCCGTGGGGGCACGCCCAGAAAGCGGCATCGTCCCGGTAGCTCACGCGGTCGGCTCCTCCTCGAACAGGTCGGCGATCATCACGGCGGCCCCGGTGAGCGGGGCGGCCATAACGGCCGAGTCAGATAATTCTGACGGATCTTCTGTCCTGATGTGCTTCGTACCTGGTGGTATTCCGCCAAGTAATGGCGGTAGGGGTACGTCACGGGTCGCTTCGCGGGTTAATGTCGAGGCGTGGAACCCCAACGCGGACCGCGTTACGACCGCTGGAACGACCGTTGGAGCCGGCAGGGAGCACCGGCCCTCCGCCAGTTCCTGTCCGGCGTGCTCAACGGCGTGGCGGCCGACCGGCAGGGCCCGGCTCCCCACGAGCTGAGAGCTTCCGACGCCGATCGCGAACGCGTGGTCACCGTGCTGGCCAGTGCCGTGGCCGACGGCAGACTCACCCACGCCGAGCACGAGGAACGCGTCGAGGCCGTCTACAACGCCCGCACCTTCGGCGAGCTGGCCTCCCTCACCGCCGACCTGCTGCCCGAGCACCTCCAGCCGCTGCGCGCCGACGGACGGCCGGTGATGGCGCTGTTCCGCTCAGAGCAGCGCGAGGGCCGCTGGGTGGTGCCCTCGAACTACTCGGTCACGGCCGTCGGCACCGGCGTCACGCTCGACCTGCGTGACGCGCTGCTCCAGAGCAGCCACATCACCGTCCAGGCCACCGTGGTGGGCGCGACGCTCACGCTGATCGTCCCTGCGGGCGTACGCGTGGACATCCCCGCGTCCGCCGTCCTCGGAGGGAAGAAGAACCGGGTACCGGACTCCGCCCCTCCCGACGCCCCCGTGATCGAGATCACCGGCATGATCATGATGGGCAACGTCGTGGCGAAGGTCCCGAAGCCGCCGAGACGCGGCTGGACCCGGCGCGACAGGCCCTGACCGGGAGCCGGCGCCGCTCGCCGTCGCACGGCCGCCCCGCGTCGCAGGGCGGCCGTCCGCGTCTCAGGGGCCGTACGTCCTCACGAGGACCGGCCGGGGTCAGGTGGCGGTGTCGAAGTTGATCGCGCTGTAGGCCCGGAGCTTCCACAGCTGGTGCTCGCTCTCCACCTTGCGCACGGTGCCGGAACGGCCGCGCATGACCAGCGAGTGCGTGACCGCCGCCCCGCTGCGGTAGCGGACGCCGGCCATCAGCTCCCCGTCGGTGATCCCCGAGGCGGCGAAGAACACGTCCTCGGAGGTCACCAGGTCGTCGGTGGTCAGCACGCGGTCGAGGTCGTGCCCCGCGTCGAGCGCGCGGCGGCGCTCGTCGTCGTCACGCGGCCAGAGCTTGCCCTGGATCACACCCCCGAGGCACTTCAGGGCGCACGCCGCGATGATGCCCTCGGGTGTGCCGCCGACGCCGAGCATGAGGTCGACGCCGGTGTCCGGGCGAGCCGCCATGATCGCGCCGGCCACGTCGCCGTCGGTGATGAACTTGATGCGCGCCCCCGTCTCGCGGATCTCCTTGACGAGCCGCTCGTGGCGGGGCCGGTCGAGGACCACCACCATGACGTCGGACGGCGAGCATCCCTTGGCGCGGGCGACGGCGGCGACGTTGGCGGCAACGGGAGCGTCGATGTCCACCGCGTCCGCCGCCTCGGGACCGGTCACCAGCTTGTCCATGTAGAAGACCGCCGACGGGTCGTACATCGAGCCGCGCGGGCTCACGGCGATCACGGAGATGGCGTTGGGCATGCCCAGCGCGGTCAGGCGGGTGCCGTCGATCGGGTCCACGGCGACGTCGCACTCGGCGCCGCTGCCGTCACCGACGCGCTCGCCGTTGTAGAGCATGGGGGCGTTGTCCTTCTCGCCCTCGCCGATCACCACGACACCGTCCATCGAGACCGTGTTGATCAGCTGTCGCATCGCGTTGACCGCCGAGCCGTCGGCGCCGTTCTTGTCGCCCCGGCCCACCCAGCGTGCCGCGGCCATCGACGCCGCCTCGGTGACGCGGACCAACTCCAGAGCGAGGTTGCGATCGGGCGCGCGGTCTTCTGTGGCCAGCGCGGGCGGTACGGACGTCTGCTCCGACATGGTTACAAGCCCCTCTAATTCGTACGATCGGCGATCGGGACGCCCTGTACTGGACCTACCAGGTTCCGCGCTTTCTAATCCAGCCGACTCCAACGATCGTAGTTGTCCCACTTCCGCGGCCGACGGAGGGATACTGTCACCTGCATGAGCAGCGACACGGAACGGCCCGTGACTGTGCGCACCTCCGAGCGCGGCGCCGCCACGCGCGGCGCCCTCTTGGACGCCGCCAGGGAGACATTCGTCACACGGGGCTTCGCCGAGGCCGGGGTCACCGATGTCGTCTCCCGTGCGGGGGCCAGCGTCGGCAGCCTCTATCACCATTTCTCCGGCAAGGCCGACCTCTACCTCACGCTCTTCGACGAGTTCCAGACCCGTCAGACCCAGCGCACCAAGCAGGCGGTCCAGGCGGCGCGCACCGAGGGCGAGTCCGACCCGATGCGCCTGTTCATCGCCGGTGCCCGCGCCTACCTCGAAGGGTGCTTCGACGAGCGCGAGCTCGCCGCGCTGTTCCTGCGCGGAGACGGGCCCCCGGGCTTCGAGGTGATCATGCGCGACCGCATGCGGCAGTGGGCGCGGCGCAACGCCGCCCTGTTCGAGGACGACAGGGGAGCCCTGGTGGTGGTCGTCACGGGCGCGCTGGCCGCCGCCGTGTCCGAGGTGGCGCTGTCCGACGACGTGACCGCCTCCAGGCGGCTCGCCGAGGACGTCCTCACGATCATCGCCCGGATCCGGCGCCCGTAGGGGCCGCGCGTCTCGGGCCGCCCTTCCCGGCCGGTATTCTCGCTGGTTGTGCGTCGATTCACCGAGGGCTTCTACGGATACGCGTTCGCCGTGCTCGTCTGCCTGGCGCTCGTCGGAGTCTTCCTGCTGATCGCGCCGCAGAGCCGCGAAGAGCACATCCCCAGGGTCGACTACTCGATCACCCTCGCCAACCTGCGCCGCGTCGCGCCGTACGAGGTGCGGGTCCCCGAGCCCGTCCCCGCCGGCTGGGTGCCGAACAGCTCCACCGTCGAGGAGAAGCCGTACGTCACCTGGCGGCTGGGGTTCGCGACGGCCAAGCGCTCCCACGCCTTGCTGGCCCAGAGCGACCAGCCCGGCCAGGACTTCGCCAACCGGCTCGCCAACAGCGACAAGGTCACGGGCACCCGGCAGATCAACGGGCAGACCTGGCAGGAGCGCTTCCGCCCCGACAAGAACCAGCGCTCGCTGGTCAGCTTCCAGTCCGGCGTCACGATCGTCGTCACCGGCCTCGCCGAATGGGACGAGCTGGCGCGGCTCGCCGGCTCCCTGAAGGCCCAGCCCAGGGGGAGCTCCACGATCGAGCCCACCCAGCCGTCGACGGCGAGCCCCGCCGCGTCGTGAAAGAGCCCGCCGCGTCGTGAAGGAGCACTCCGCGTCGTGAAGGAGCACTCCGCGTGGTGAAAAACCGCTGGAAGTCGTGAAGGGCGGTTAGAAGGGGGCGTTCTCCGGCTCGGCGCCCGGCTCCTCGCGGCGGGCCATCGCCGCCGCCAGCCTGACCCTGGCTCCCTGGAGCCACTCCTCGCAGATGGCGGCGAGCTTCTCGCCACGCTCCCAGAGCTCGATCGACTGCTCCAGGGTGAGGCCGCCCGTCTCCAGCCGCCGAACCACCTCGGTCAGCTCCTCGCGGGCCTGCTCGTACGACGGGGTCTCAGCCTTCTCCTCAGCCACGTCACCCACCCTATTGGCAGCCATGGCCCCAGACGCCTCAGGCCGAAGGCTTCGCCACCGTGACGTCGACGCGGTCGTCGGAGAACCGCACGCTCAGCTCCTCGCCGGCCCTGACGCTCGACGCCAGCCGTACGACCTCACCGGAGGGAAGCTGCACGATGGCGTAGCCGCGTTCGAGGGTGGCCGCGGGCGAGAGCGTGACCAGGCGGGCGCGCACGTGCGCCAGGGAGTCCTCGGCGCGGTCCAGGGACGAGGTCAGGCAGCGGCGTGCCCTGTCGCGAAGGCTCTCGGCCTGCTCCGCCCGCCGCTCGATCTCGCGGACGGGGTCCGCCAGCGAGGGCCGGGAGCGTACGGCCGCGACCCAGGACGCCTCGCGGTCGAGCCGGCCGACCACCACGCGCCGCCCCCGGTCGCGCAGCTGGCCGACCAGGGCGAGCTGCTCGCCGACGTCGGGGACGACCTTCTTGGCCGCGTCCGTCGGCGTCGAGGCGCGGACGTCGGCCACCAGGTCGATCAGCGGGTTGTCCTGCTCGTGGCCGATGGCGCTGACCACCGGCGTACGGCAGGCCGAGACGGCGCGCACCAGCGACTCGTCCGAGAACGGCAGCAGGTCCTCCAGGGAGCCGCCGCCCCGGGCGATGACGATCACGTCGACCTCGCGGTCGGTGTCGAGCCTGTGGAGAGCGTCGGTGACCTCGCCCACGGCGTACGGGCCCTGGACGGCGACGGTCTCGACCTTGAAGCGCACGGCGGGCCAGCGGCGGCGGGCGTTCTCCAGGACGTCACGCTCCGCGGCCGAGTCGCGCCCGCAGATGAGGCCGATCGTGCCCGGCAGGAACGGCAGGCGGCGCTTGCGATCGGTGTTGGCGAGGCCCTCGGCGACGATGATCTGCCGGAGCCGCTCCAGCCTGGCCAGCAGCTCGCCGATGCCCACCGGGCGGATCTCCAGGGCGGTGAACGCGAACGAGCCCCTGTTCACCCAGAAGTCCGGCTTGACCAGCACGACCACTCGCGCGCCGTCCACCGGCCGGGGCACCGTCGCCTCGTACACGTTGCGCGGGCAGGTGACGCGGGCGGACACGTTGGCGACCGGATCGCGCAGCGTGAGGAACACCGTGCCGCCCCGCGAGGACAGGTCGGTGATCTGCCCCTCGGCCCAGACGGTGCCGAGCTTGCCGATCCACTGCGCCACCATCTGCAACACCGAGCGGATGGGCAGTGGCTGCTCCGGTGAGGTCTTGGCCGTCATGCGGGCAGCCTACAAACCATCCGCGGCTATTCCCCTGCTTCGAGCTTGGCGAGGCGCTTGGCGTACATCTGGACGATGTCGCCCCTGGCCGAGGTCTGCCGCTCGTACTCGATCAGCGACCGGATCTGCTCGGCGGACTTGCCGCGCAGCCGGGCGCGCAGGGACGCCATGGTGAGGCTTGAGTAGCCGGGAAGGGGCTCGGCGAGCGTCGAGGTCGTGCCGGCGGGGGAGGCCGCGGGTGCGTCGCCCGGGGAGGGGGCCGCGGACGGCGCGCTCGCGGGGGTCGTCGCTTCGGGCGCGACGCCGTTCTGGACGGCCTCGGCCAGCTTGCCCGCCTCGGCCCTGGGCTTCCGCGTGCGGGGCTTGGGCTCCGCGGTGCCCGCCTTGGCCTTCGATCCGGCGGGCGCGGCCTCCGGCTTGGTGGCGGTGGCTTCGGGCGTGACCGGTGCGGGCCTCATCTGGGGGGCCGGCGGCGTGGGCGGGACGGTCACGGCCGGCTCGGTCTTCGGCGTGGACCCGTTGAGGCTGTCACTCGGCGTGCTCGGACGGGGGGCGAAGATGACCGGCTCGCGCCTCGCCGGCTTCTCCTCCCGGTCTTCGGCCACGACCGGCGCCGCCGCCGGGGCACCGGCCGCCCGCACCTCGGAGGCCGCCCTCTCGTCCTCGCTCAGCAGCCGCTTGAGGCCCGTACGGATGCGGTCGCCCAGCATCAGAGCCTGACCCACCCCGGTGAGCGCGGTCTGCAGCACGTTGAGGGGCAGCTCCTTGGCCTTCTCCTTCAGCTCGCTCGGATGGGTGACGGTCTTGGCTATGGTGCGGACGATGTCGGTCACTGACATACCGGCTCCCTAGAGGGTCTGATATCGGACGACCAGCCTCGCCAGACTGTGCCGCATGAGGACAAGGAGAGGACGGACAGGGCGGTCGCACACTCCCTCAAGCATAGGAAAGCAGATAAACAGTGCGTGTTTACGGATGCCGAGCATGAGGCTGGCAAGGAATCCGCGAGCGCATAGCATTGAGGACATGATTCCGGAGACCTCCACACCCCGTCGTGTCCTGGTGGCCAAGCCGCGCGGTTACTGCGCGGGTGTCGACCGAGCAGTCCAGGCGGTCGAGAAGGCTCTGGAGCGTTACGGCGCGCCGATCTACGTCCGCAAGCAGATCGTCCACAACACCCACGTGGTCAAGACCCTTGAGGAGCGTGGCGCGATCTTCGTCGAGGAGACCGACGAGGTGCCCGAGGGCGCGATCGTCGTCTTCTCCGCGCACGGCGTCGCCCCGGCCGTCCACGACGAGGCCGCACGGCGGTCCCTGAAGACCATCGACGCCACCTGCCCGCTGGTCACCAAGGTGCACAACGAGGCCAAGCGGTTCGCCGCCAACGACTACGACATCCTGCTCATCGGCCACGAGGGCCACGAGGAGGTCGAGGGCACCGCGGGCGAGGCCCCCGACAACATCCAGCTCGTCGACGGCCTCGACGGAGTCGGCGCCGTCCAGGTGCGCGACCCCGAGCGGCTCGTCTGGCTCTCCCAGACCACGCTGTCGGTCGACGAGACCAACGAGACGGTCACACGGCTCAGGGAGCGCTTCCCCAACCTCATCGACCCGCCGAGCGACGACATCTGCTACGCCACGCAGAACCGCCAGATCGCCGTCAAGGAGATCGCCCGCGAGTCGCAGCTCGTCATCGTCGTCGGCTCGACCAACTCCTCCAACTCCAAGCGCCTGGTCGAGGTCGCGAAGGACGCCGGGGCCGACGCCTCCTACCTCGTGGACAACGCCTCCTTCATCCAGGACGCGTGGCTCGACGGCGTCACCACGGTGGGCGTCACCAGCGGCGCCTCGGTCCCCGAGGAGCTCGTCGAGGCGGTGCTGGCCCACCTGGCCGGGCACGGCTTCGGCGACGTCGAGGAGGTCGAGTCGGTTGCCGAGAGCGTGCGCTTCGCCCTGCCCCACGAGCTCCGCCGCGACCTTCGCGCCACCACCCGCTGACCCACCGGCCGCCGTTCGGGCCTGAAGGCGGGTGGTCGCACCCGCCCAGCCGGCGGCGGTCAGCCTTCCGCGTACCGCGGGTCCGCCTCGGGGGCGGTGCCGACGACCGCGTCGGCGCGCGCCCGTACGCCGTCGGCGGCGAAGTAGGCACGCTCCTGGCGTGCCCACCGCTCCCAGTGCGGGCGGTAGGCCTCGCCGTCCCGGCGCAGCGCCCGTGCCTTCCGTACGGCGAGCGGCGCCTCGGTCCAGACGAGGAACGACACGTACGGCGCCGCGGCCAAAGCCCCGGTCCCGACACCCTCGACGACCACGACCTCCGTGGGGGCCGTCTCGCGCCACTCGGCGTAAGCCCCGAGCGCCCAGTCGTAGCGGCGCCAGCGGGCGGGCCTTCCCTCGGAGAGCGGGCGCAGGACCCACTCCACGAGCCGGTCGACGCCGTCCCGCAGGCCGTCCCAGCCGGGGTACAGGTCGTCCATGTGGACCAGCGCCGCCCCCAGCTCCCCCGCGAGCGCAGTGCCCAGCGTCGTCTTGCCCGACCCGGACGGTCCGTCCACGGCGACCACCCCGGCCCGCGCCGCGCGCAGCCGTACGGCGAGCTCCGGCACGCTCAGCGACTCCATCTTCGGATCCACGCTCGGCTCGGCAGGTCTACGGGCGGCCTAGCCGGGGAGTCAGTCGTGCTGCTCCCTCGGGGACCCGTACACGCGGGGCTCGAAATAGCCCTCGGGCTCCGGAGCGAAGGGCTGGTCGTCGCCCGGCTGCCTGCGCTTGGGCGCGGGGCGGCTCGCGCGCAGGTCGGCGCGGAGATCGCTGACGTTCGCGGGCAGGCCGCGGAACCAGGCGGCGGCGAGCACGAGCGCGGCGCCTCCGAACAGCCAGGGCGCCGCCGCCGACAGCTTCGTGACCAGGCCGAGGCCCAGCGCCTGGACGATCGACGGCGCTCCCAGCGCGCCGGCGACGGCGCTGATGAGGGTCGCGGCGAAGAAGATCAGAGGCGGCGTCACCACAAGGGACAGCAGGTCGCGTGGTTGTACGAGGAAGACGGCGGCCAGGCAGGCGGCGGAGAAGACGAGACCGATGATCGTCGTCGACCCGGTCACCTCGGACAGGAGCGTGATCACGAAAATGAGCGCCATGGCACCCCGGGCGGTCAGCCTGACTCCCGGTCGCGCCTGCTCCTTTGCTACCACTGTCGCCCCCTCCGAGCCTGGTCGGCGGCCTCACGGCCGGCAGGCTGGCCCTACGACAAGTCTCGCGCCAACTTACCGTTCGGAGGCGGGGCCGGGAACGGGCTTGCCGTCTCTTCACCCTGCGGTTGCGGGGTCTCTGCCCCCGGCGGTCCCTGCGGCTCCCGATGGGGCTCCCCGGCGTCGCCGGGCGGCTGCGGCTCCCCGGGGTCCTCGCCGACCAGTTCGGGCATGGAGGGCCGCCTGGGCAGTTCCTCGACGAGCTCAGGCTGGGGGAGCGCGCCGTCCACCAGGCCGAGGTCGTTCAGCTTGCGCGCGCTCACGAGCACGCGGCTCTCCAGCGAGCCGACCGTCTTGTTGTAGGCCATGACCGCCCGGCTCAGCGCCTTGCCCACCGCGTCGACGTTGCGTCCCATGGCGCCGAGCCGCTCGTAGAGCTCCTTGCCGAGGTCGAAGACCGCGCGGGCGTTCTCGCTCAGCGCCTCCTGCTGCCAGGCGTACTGGGCCGTGCGCAGCATGGTGATCAGCGTGGTGGGGGTGGCGATGTGGACCCGCTTGTTCATGGCGTACTCCAGCAGGCCCGGGTCGCGCTCCAGCGCGGGGGCGAGGAACGCCTCGCCGGGGATGAACAGCACGACGAACTCGGGCGCCGGGGTGAACGCCTGCCAGTAGGCCTTGGCGGCCAGCCTGTCGACGTGGTCGCGCACGTGGCGGGCGTGGGCGTCGAGCCGCGCCTCCTGCATGTCGCTCTCACCGGCCTCGGCGGCCTCCAGGTAGGCCGCGAGCGACACCTTGGAGTCCACGATGATGTTCTTGCCGCCCGCGAGGCGGACCACCATGTCGGGCCGTACGACCCCATCGGGGGTCATCGCGCTCGCCTGCTCGTCGAAGTCGCAGAACCTCGCCATGCCGGCGATCTCGGCGACCCTGCGGAGCTGGAGCTCTCCCCAGCGCCCGCGTGCCTCCGGCCGCCGCAGCGCCCTGACCAGGGCCGTCGTTTGCGTCTTGAGCTGCTCGGAGCTGTGCCGCACGAACTCCATCTGCTTGCCCAGCTCGGCCTGGGCGACGCGGTTGCCCGTCTCGCTGTCGCGGAGCTGGTCCTGCACCTTGGCCAGGGTCTCTCTCAGCGGGGCGACGAGGTTCTCCACGGCCTGCCTGCGCTGCTCCAGGTCGCCCGCGGCGTCGGCGCGGGACGCCGAGAGCCTGCTCTCGGCCAGTTCGAGGAAGCGCAGGTTGTTGACGTCCAGAGCCCGCGTGGACAGGGACTGGAAGCGCTGGGTCATCTGCTCCTCGACGTAGGCGACCTTGTCCTCGGCGGCCTGGACCCGGGCCTCGGCCAGCGCGACCCTGCCCTCGGCCTCCGAGGCCCTGGCCATCGCGCGCGCCCGGCCGAGGAAGAAGCCGATGACCAGGCCCGCGGCCAGTCCGACAGCGAGTTGGAAGGCGAGTGCCATGACGTCCACCTCCCGCATGATTCCAGTCGGACGGCCCCCGCGCGTGTCCGCCGTACGGCTGGGGCACCGTAAACTCGGCGAACGTGAGCCTGAGCATCGGCATCGTCGGCCTGCCCAACGTCGGCAAGTCCACGCTATTCAACGCGTTGACCAAGAGCGGCAACGCTCTAGCGGCGAACTACCCGTTCGCCACCATCGAGCCCAACGTGGGGATCGTCGGCGTGCCCGACTCCCGGCTGGGCAAGCTGGCCGAGATCTTCGGCTCCGCCAAGATCCTTCCGGCGAAGGTCGAGTTCGTCGACATCGCGGGCCTGGTCAAGGGCGCCTCCGAGGGGCAGGGGCGGGGCAACCAGTTCCTCGCCAACATCCGTGAGACCGACGCGATCTGCCAGGTGATCCGGGTCTTCACCGACCCCGACGTCACCCACGTCGACGGTGAGATCTCCCCCCGGCGCGACATCGAGACGATCAACACCGAGCTCATCCTCGCCGACCTCCAGACGATCGAGAAGGCGCTGCCCCGGCTCGCCAAGGAGGCGAAGTTCAACAAGGACCGCAAGGTCGCGCTCGAAGCGGCGGAGGCCGCCTCCAAGGTGCTCGACGGCGGCACGACGCTCTACGCCTCGGGCCTCGACCTCGCCGACCTGCGCGAGCTGCACCTCCTGACGGCCAAGCCGTTCCTGTACGTCTTCAACCTCGACGCGGACGAGCTCACCGACGAGGCCCTGCGCGCCCGGCTCTCCGAGCTGGTCGCCCCGGCCGAGGCCGTGTTCCTGGACGCCAAGATCGAGTCGGAGCTGGTCGAGCTGCCGGACGACGAGGCGCTGGAGCTGCTCCAGTCGGTCGGCCAGGAGGAGTCGGGCCTGACCCAGCTCGCCCGCGTGGGCTTCGAGACCCTCGGCCTGCAGACCTACCTCACCGCCGGGCCCAAGGAGAGCAGGGCCTGGACCATCCGCAAGGGCGCCACCGCCCCGGAGGCGGCGGGGGTCATCCACACCGACTTCCAGCGCGGCTTCATCAAGGCGGAGGTGACCTCCTTCCACGACCTGGTGGAGGCGGGGTCGCTGGCGGCGGCGCGGTCGGCCGGCAAGGCCCGCATCGAGGGCAAGGACTACGTGATGCGCGACGGCGACGTCGTGGAGTTCCGCTTCAACGTGTGACCGTCCACGCCACGCCAGGCAACGCCACGCGACGACACGCCACGGCCGCGCCGGGCCCGCTGTCCCGAAACGGGCCGGCCGGCGCGTGACCTTGTGACCCGCGGATAGCAATGCCTGGCTGTCAGGTAATCGAGCACGGCTTCCCGCCGCGCGTAATCTCCAGTGTTTGGGTCGGTTGTGTGCCCCGCCGGGGTCTGACGGCCGTGACATGGCCGCCGTGCGCCGACCCGCACGAGCAGCCTGGCGGAAGGGAGGCCGGTGCGTGCGGACGGTTCGCTGCCTCCCGGCCGAGCCTGCCGCCTTCGTCTCCATCGTCTCCATCGTCTCCATCGAGAGGTCTTCGCGGATCGGCGCGCGCGGTCCGTTTACCTGCGTGAGCAGGGATCATGCCTCCTGCGCAAGCGGTTTCTGCCTGGTGCGAGCTTTGTCCCTAATGCGTGCTTTGTCGCGAATTTGGCTGATGGCTCACCGGTGAACAAGGGCCCCGTGTCCTGGGTGAACTCGGCGGGCGCGTTCCCGAAACCGGAGGAAGACCGACTTGGTCTGCTACGTGGATGCCTGCAGCATGGGCGTGGCTTTCCTGGAACAATTGGTGAGGCGGCTAAAGTGAATACTTCACCATGGATAACAGGATCGACAGTAAGACGACAGCGCGTCAGCCGGGGGGATCGGCGCGAGCGGAGGCGTGATGGCTCGCAGGTCAAACGTCCAGCACGGTCTGCGGACCTCTGGCGAACCCGAGCGTTCAGCGTACCCTCCGTCGCCCTACGATCCAGGCCCTGAGCTCATGCCGGCACGGGGACGTAACGCGCCCCGCCGCGGCGGATGGTCCGGTGGGGGCGGGCGTTGGCTGGTTTGGACGGGCAGGGCCGTGCTCTGGGCCGTGATCATCGTGATCGTGGTCAACGGCGTCCGCGCCCCGATCGAGCGCATGGCCCAGGGAAGCGAGCCCACGGGCGCTACCGCGAGCCCCACGGTGACCGGGTTCCCCCAGGCCGACGCCGCGGCGTTCGCGGGCCAGTTCGCGGCGGCCTATTTGAGTTTCGACGGTGCGAAGCCCGACGACAGGGCCGAGCGTCTGAAGCCATTTCTTCCCGTGGGCGCCGAGCGCCAGTTCGGCTGGAATGGCTTCGGCCGCATGTCATCGGGTGCTTACCAGTTCTCCGGTATCGAGATCATTGACTCCCAAAATGCCATTGTGACCGTTTTTGCCCAATCCGGTGCGCAGCGCTGGAAGCTTTCCGTGCCGGTTTACTACTCCGATGGCAAGTTCGTGGTCTCCGGCCAGCCCGCCCTGCTGCCGGCCGGAGGGCCCGCGGGCCTGCCCCAGCCCGCACAGGTGGAGCACGACGACACCGCCGAGGGCGAGCTGCGACCGCAGCTCGAAGGCTTCTTCAAGGCGTACGCCGCCGGGGACGCCACGCAGTTGCAGCGTTATGTCGCCCAAGGCGTGACGCTCGACGGCTTCGACGGCACCGTCACGCTGGCCCAGCTCAAGAGCGTCAGCGCTCCCCCCGGCGGCACCAGCCGGGAGATCACCGCCGTGGTCGTGTGGGCCGTCTCCACGGGCGCCACTCCGTCTCCCGCCGCCACGAACACCGATCCCGGCGCGCAGGCGGCCGGGCTGGAGCAGGCTTACCGGCTCCTCGTGGAGAAGCAGGGTGACAACTGGTACATCAAGAGCATCCGCGGTGCGACCCGGTCCGCGGAGTGAGGCCGGCCGGCGATGGGAGCGAGGGAGCGGCAAAGGGAGCGCGACAACCCGGACCGGTTCGACGACCGGCCAGCGCGACCATGAGCAGGAGGACGAAAGTTGATTCTGAATACCATCGTGGAGCACTCGCTGGCGCTGGTGACGCCGTCGGCGCCACCGTCCGGCGGGGTGAACACCGCGGGCCTCGCGGACTTCCTGCGCAAGTTCTTCGCGCCGTTGTTCCTCGTCGTGGTCTCCGTCGTCGCGATCTTCTTCCTCTTCACGCGGGAGATCACCAGATTCGTGCAGTTCATCATCCTGGCGGTCGCGATCGGTGTGATCTTCTATGTGCCCAACGTCATCGAGGTGACGGCCAGGGCGATCGCGGGGGCGCTCGGCATCAAGTGAGCGCACCCGGAAGGCCGTGAGAGGGAGAGGAGGATCGGGTGGACCTGCCTACCTATACCAATATCTGGCGGATTGAGAAGCGGCTCTACAAGCTGTACGACCTCCGGCTGCCGATGCCGCTTCCGATCGTCTGGATCGGTGTGTTCGTGGGCGTTCTGGTCCCATGGTCGATCCTTCTGTGGCTCGTCAGGATTCCCTTCGACGCGCCGTGGCACGTGCTCTACCTCGTGCCGCCGGGTGTCGTGACGTGGCTGTCGACGCGTCCGGTGATCGAGAGCAAGCGGCTCAACGAGCTGCTCCAGTCCCAGATCCGCTACCTCGGCGAGCCGAAGGCCTGGTGCCGCCTGGCGCCGGTCGACGAGCCCGACGAGATCACGTTCTCCGCGCGGGTGTGGCGGTCGGCCCCGCAGGTCGCGCTTCTCGCGTCCGCCGACACCGCGAAGTCCGCCGCGAGGGCGCGGCGCGGCGCCAGGGCGAAGCCCCGGCACACGGCGCCCCGCCGAAAGGGGCTGGAGGTCTGGAGCCCCTCACGCCAGCTCCCGTCCGTCAAGGCGGGCTCCCGCAGGGGCGCGGCCGTCCCGGGCGAGGTACGTCCCGCCGTGGCCGCCGCCGCGGCGGCCGTGCACACGCTGCCCGCGGCGGAGGCCCCGGTCCGGCTGTCCGAGCGGCCCCGCCTCACCTGGGGCGCCGTGGCCACCCCGTCCGTCCCTGGCCAGTCCGCTCCCGGCCTTCCTCCCGTCACCTCGCCCGACGCCACCATGTCGCCCCTGGCCCTCGAACCCCCAAGGCCCACCTCCGACCGCGTCACCGAGATCCCGCCGAAGCCGGGGCCCGACCGCACCGCCGAGGTGTCGAAGCCCGACCGGGTCATCGACGTTCCGGTCCGGAAGGGTGATCGGGTCGCCGGTGTCGCGACGCCGAAGGGTGATCGGGTCGCCGACGTGCCGGTGCCCAAGTGGGTCGCGCCGGTCGAGGGTCTGGCGATGCCCCCCGCTTCCCCGCAGGCGGACCGGCCCGTCCAGGAACCCGCGACCGCGGAGACCGGCGGCGCCGCTCCGGCCACCGCTCCGATCGGCACCGAGGCGCTGCGCCGCCTGCGCAGGCTCGCGGCGTCCGCGGAGAGCCGTGGTCCGGCGACGCCCAGGCCCCAGGCCGTTTCCTCCGAACGCCGTCCCGCCGCGCCCGAGCCCCACCTGACCCCCTCCGAGCCCGAGGTGGCCGCCCCTGAGCCCGAGCCGGCCGTCTCCGAGCGTGAGCTCGCCGTCTCCGAGCCCCAGGTGGCCGTCTCCGAGCCCCGGGTGGCCATCTCTGAGCGTGAGCCGGCCGTCTCCGAGCCCCGGGTTGCCGCTTCCGAGCGTGAGATGGCCGCACCCGAGCCTCAGGGCGGCACGCTGGAGCACGCGGCGGCCGGGGGCGTTTCCGCCTCTGTCGATCCCGATGCGGAGACGGAGGTTCGCGAGCAGCACCGCAAGGGACAGCCGCCGCGCCCCGCCGCCTACACGCGGCTGCCGGAGGCCCGTACGGTCTGGCCGGTCTCCCGGTCGCGCACGCCCGAGACGGTTAGGCCGGAGACGGTCAGGTCCGAGACGGTCAGGCCGGAGACGGTCAGGCCCGGCGTGTCCGAGCCTGTGTCGCCGAGGAGTCCGGTGCGACCGGCGGCGCGTGAGCAGGCGCCTCCGCCGCTGTCCATCCGGGCGGTGCCGGGGCCGGGCACGACCGCCGATCCGGCCGCGCCGTCCGTTCCCGTGCCGGTTCCCCGTACGGGCGACGAGCCGCGCGTGCGGCGCGTCGAGTCCGTCGTCGGCCGTGACCAGTCCGGAGGCTGGCGGCGCCTTGCCCAGGTGGTGGTCGGAGGCGGTGGTCCCAGCCGCAACGACGGCATCGAGACCGACGAGGCGAGGGCCCGCACGGTGCTCACCGGCAGCCGCCGAGTCGTCGTGCTCGGCTGCACCGGCGGCGCGGGGCAGACCACGACCACGCTGATGCTCGGTCACACCCTGGCCCGCTACCGCGAGGACCGCGTCGTCGCGGTCGACGCGAACACCGGGGACCACACGCTGACCGGCCGGATCCCGGCGGACTCGCCCGAGACGCTGACCTCCCTGCTGGCGGGGCTCGACGGCGTGAGCGGCTACCTCAGCATGCGGGCGTACACCACCCGCTGCGAGTCGGGCCTTGAGGTCATCGCCTCCGACTCCGACACCGCGGCGGCCCGCAGGCTCGCCGACCAGGGCCTGTTCTCCGACCAGCGGTTGGCGCAGGCCATGCGGGTGCTCGACCGCCACTACAGGCTGATCCTGGTCGACCCCGCCGCGGCCGTCGCCGCGCGCATGCTGCCGTACGCCGACCAGCTGATCCTGGTGGCCCCGGCCAGCGAGGACGCGCCCGACGCGGTGGCCATGACCTTCGACTGGCTCGACGGGCACGGGTCGACCGAGCTCCGGCGGCGGGCGATCATGGTGATCAACGGTGTGAGCCGCCGGAGCATGGGCGGTGTGGAGCAGGCGGAGGCCGTGGCCCGGGGCCGGTGCCGCGCGATCGTCCGCGTCCCCTGGGAGGACGAGCTCGCCCCCGGACATCCCGGCCCCGCCGAGCTGACCCATCTCCGGGCCGGAGGCCGCAGGGCGTACGTCGCCCTCGCGGGAGTTGTGGCAAGCGGCCTGGCGGCGGCGAGCCGCCCGAGCGAGGAGGAAGTGGCCCAGTGACCAGGGAGCGTGCCCAGCGCGGGGAGCGGGCCGGCTGATGGCGAGATCGTCGCGGTCGAGGAGCAGGCTGGCCGTCCGTTATTTCGACGACCGGATCCTCCTCACCGACTCATCGGCATGGGCATATTTCCGGCTTCCGACGGTGAGCTATGAATTCGTCACCGCGGAGGAGCGGGAGGCCCTGGCCACCAACATCACCATCGCCCTCGCCGCGATCCGCATGACCGACGCCGAGGTACACCTGCGGGTGGCCCACCGGGCCTATCCCGCGGCCGACTGGGCGATGGCGCTCAACTCCACCTCCGACGAGGGCGACGGCTGGCGCGACTACCTGGAGGACATGTACCGGCACGTCTGGGCCAAGGACTTCTGGTCGAAGGAGGTCTACCTCGGGGTGCGGCTCGGGCCGCGAGGCGCGCAGCTCGGCACCGGGGTGCTCGCCCAGCTGTTCGGCTTCTACCAGCGCAGCGAGAAGACCCTGGGCCTGGAGGACGACCACGTCCCCGACAACGAGATCAACAAGTGGACCGACCAGGCGGAGCGCCTCGGCCGGGCCCTCGGCTCCAGCGCCCTGTACGCGCGCCATGCCTCGTCCGGTGAGGTCGCCTGGCTGTTCCGGCACGCGGCGTCGGGCTCGCTCGGCGACCCGCCGTCGTCGGCGACCCCGTCCAGGCGGTGGGGCAAGGGCGAGGTCGAGTCGCTGGTCGAGGGTCAGATCCACAACGGCAGGTCGCTGCTGCGCATCCAGCAGCCCGCGGGCGACTCCTATGTCGCGCACCTGTCGTTCGCCAGGTTCCCCGACCTGATGCCGTTCCCCGACGGGGAGCCGTGGCTGCACTTCATCGACCAGTTACCGTTTCCGGTGGAAGTCAGCTCGCGGATGCGCTTGATCCCCCCGGTCAAGGCGAGCAAGGACGTCGCGCGCAAGCTCGCGCACGCCCGTGACATGGACATCCACATCCGTGAGGCCGGCGCGGAAGCGCCCATCGCGCTGGCCGAGCAGATCGACGCGGCACGCATGCTGGAGCACGGCATCACGAAGGAGCGGCTGCCCTTCGTGTACGGCTGGCACCGGCTGATCGTGGCCGCGCCCACCGAGGAGATGTGCGTGCAGCGCGTCGAGGCCGTCGTGGAGCACTACCGCGACATGGGCATCGACATCGTCAACTCCACGGGCGACCAGTTCTCGCTGTTCTGCGAGGCGCTGCCGGGTGAGCGCGTGCGCGTCAACGCCTACGCCCAGCGGCAGCCGCTGCGGACGATCGCGGGGGGCATGGCCACGGCCACGGTCGACCTCGGCGACCGCATCGACGAGAGCGGGGCCGGGTGGGCCGGGCCGTACATCGGGGAGACCCTCGGGCGCGCCCGTTCGATCGTGCACTTCGACCCGCTGGTGGCCGCCACCCGCAACCGGCCGACCGCCATCGCCATCACCGGAGAGCCCGGTGGGGGCAAGACCACGCTCGCGCTGCTGCTCATCTACCAGATGGCGCTGCGCGGGGTCACGGTCGCGGTCATCGACCCCAAGGGCGACGCCGAGTCCCTGGTCCAGCTCCTGCAGAACCGCGGGCGCAAGGCGCGCATCATCCCGCTGGGCTCGGCGGCCCCCGGCCTGCTCGATCCGTTCTCCTTCGGCGACGACATCGCGGCCAAGAAGACCATGGCGACCGAGACCCTGCGGCTGCTGCTTCCGCGCATGTCGGAGGAGCGCGAGTCGGCGATGATCCAGGCCGTGTCCACGGTGTCCAACGCGCCCGATCCGTCGCTCGGCAAGGTCGTCGACCACCTGGAGGAGGCCGAGGACCCCGCTTCCAGGAACCTCGGCGCGGTGCTGCGCTCGATGGCCGAGATGCACCTGGCCCGGCTCTGCTTCGACCCCTCCGGCGGCGATCAGATCGACACCGAGGGCTGGACCACGGTCTT
Source organism: Sphaerisporangium sp. NPDC049002 (assembly GCF_040649355.1). Lineage (NCBI taxonomy): Bacteria > Bacillati > Actinomycetota > Actinomycetes > Streptosporangiales > Streptosporangiaceae > Sphaerisporangium > Sphaerisporangium sp. NPDC049002. The sequence continues at coordinate 71,116 of NZ_JBEZFH010000002.1, forward strand.
CACCCTCGGAGGGCTGACCCTGCCCGACGTCGCCACGGCTCGGGACGACTACTCCTACGAGCAGCGCCTGTCGGTCGCGCTGCTGTACCTGGTGTCGCAGTTCGCCCGGCGGCTCATGAACGGCCTCGACCGTCGCGCGCCCAAGGCCATCTTCCTCGACGAGGCCTGGGCGATCACCTCGACGCCCGAGGGCGCCAAGCTCGTGCCAGAGGTCTCGCGCATGGGCCGTTCGAGGAACACCGCGCTGGTTCTGGTCTCCCAGAACGCGGGCGACCTGCTGAACGAGCAGGTCACCAACTGTCTCTCCTCGGTGTTCGCCTTCCGCTCGACCGAGCGTGTCGAGGTGGACCACGTGATGGCACTGCTCGGCGTGGAGCCGTCCGAGGAGCACAAGGGGGCGCTGCGGGCCCTGGGCAACGGTGAGTGCATCTTCCGTGATCTGGACGGCCGCGCGGGCCGTATAGGGGTGGACCTCATCTCCGAGGACCTGCTGCGTTGGCTGGACACCAATCCGACCCACGACAAACCCGACGAGAGCGTGCATGATCCTCGTGGGCGGGCGAGTAGGCCGGGGGCTGCGCAGGAGGTGCGGTCATGAGACGTCACAAGCACCGTGGACCGAGGGCGCCATTGGGGCGCGCGAGTGGAGCGAGCGCATGAGACGGTTGCGGCACAAGATCGTTTTGGTCCTCGCAATCCTCGCGAGCGTCCTTGTGGTGCCGATCGCGTTCTCTCCGACCGTGGCCGGCGCGGCCGGGCCGTGTGACCTGTCACCGGACCTCGCGCCCGAGATCGTCGGCGGTGGCGTCGACGGGCTCGTCAAGCCACCCCCGCCCGACCCCGCGCCCGGTACGGGCGCGACGGGCGCGGGCGGCACGGGGGGCACGGGCGGTGCCGGGTCGCCGGACGCGTACTCGCCGGCCACCGGCACCGCGACGGCCGGCAAGGTGGCGGAGCCGCTGACCAACTACGACCGGTACGGCATGGCCGGGCAGTTCTGGCACACCTACGGCCTCGGCTGCAACGACGTGGCCGCGGTCCTCGGCAACGCGTGGGCCAACACGGTCTTCTCCTGGGCCAAGGCCATCGACCGGATGACCATCACGACCTACCAGGCGGCGGCCACCGAGGGACCGCTCCAGTCGATCAAGGACATGGTCGACGACATCGTCACGAACCTCGCCAACGCCATGTACTGGCCGTACCTGCGGGTGGTCATCCTGCTCGGCGCGGTGTGGCTGGCGTGGTACGGCCTGATCCGCAAGCGTGCCAGCACGACGGCCGAGGGCGTGATCTGGATGATCCTGGCCGTCACGGTCGCCGTGTGGTTCTTCAGCCGCCCGGGCGACTTCACCGGCCTGGGCAAGACGGTGACCGACAAGACCGGCGAGATCGTCAACTCGGCGTTCAGCGGGCTGCCAGGGGCCGGGGGCGCGTCCTGCCTGCCCACCAAGGGCGAGACGAACGCCAAGGCTGGACCCGGCGGCTACGGTCAGAGCGGCACCCCGGGCGTCGCCCAGAACGCCGACGCGCTGTGGTCCACGCTCGTCTGCAAGCCGTGGCTCATGGGCGAGTTCGGCACCGCCGACCCCTCCGCCCACATCGTGCGCGATTTCGGCGCCAAGACGCTCGACATCCAGGCCACCGACGTCCAGGAGCAGACCTCGGGCCAGAAGCCGAGCTCCGGCTCCCACCAGGCGAGGTTCGAGGAGGAGGTCGCCAAGCCGCTGGAGAGCACCCCGATGTTCTTCCTCTTCCAGGGCAAGGACTGGACGAGCAGGCTCGGCATCGCGATCGGCGCGCTCATGGCGGCCATGGTCACGGGCGTGCTGATCTTCCTCGTGGCGGTGTCGCTCATCGCGCTCAAGATCGGCTTCCTGCTGCTGCTCATCCTCGGGCCGGTGTTCCTGCTGATCGGCGTCCATCCCGGCTCCGGGCGCATCATCGCCATGCGCTGGGTCGAGATGCTGGTCGGCACGCTGCTCCGCCAGGCGGTGCTGGCGCTGGTGCTCGGCGTGCTCGTGTACGGCTACGCGCTGATCATCTCCACGAACCTCCCGTGGGGTATGCAGATCATGTTCATCGCGCTGCTGACGATCGCGGTGTTCTTCTACCGCCGTCCGTTCCAGCACCTGTTCTCCTCCATGGACGGGCACACGCTCGCCACGCGGATGCTGGGAGAGGCGGCCTCGGCGCCGACCCTGTCCCGGGCCGCGAACGCGCTGCCGCCGGTGGCCGCGGCGCGCATGGGCCGCTGGGGCCTGCGCAAGGCCGAGCCGGTCATCAACGCGGCGGCCATGGCGGCCGGAGGCGCGGCGGCGGCGACGGCCTCCACGGTCGCCCAGGGCCGCGTCAGGGGCGAGGAGGTCACCCCGGGGGCCACACAGCAGTCCGGCACGCGCGTCCCGGTTGGCGCCCAGCCGGCCCCGCTGGACGCCGACGGGCAGGCGGGCCTGCGCCGCAAGGCGACCGGGCGCGGCACCGCCGTCCCGCGTCCCGGGGCGGCTCCGCCGCTCAACCTGTCCGGGCGCATGGGCGGCTCCGGCCGTCCGGGCGGCGCGGGGCCCGGCGGGGGAGCCACCAACGTCCCGAGCCCGCGCCCCGCGACCCGCACCGGCGGCGGCACTACGGGCACGGGAGGCGGAGGGTCGACGGGTAGCTGGTTCGGCGGCAGGTCCGGTGGCGGGTGGGCCTCACGGTCCGGCTCCTCGGGCGGCTCGTCCGGCGGGTCCTCCGGGGGTTCCCGCCGCTCCGAGGGGGCGGCGCCGAAGGCTCCGCGCTCCACGGCCGGCGGGCCCCGTGGCCTTTCGGGCGGCGGCGGGTCGTCTGGACGTTCCTCCGGTGGTTCCGCGCCGCGTTCGTCGGGCGGGTCGTCCGGCGGATCCTCGGGCTCGTCCGGCCGTTCGTCCGGCGGGTCGTCGGGCAGCCTGTTCGGCGGCTCGTCCGGCAGGTCGAACGGTTCGTCGGGCAGGTCATCGGGCGGCTCGCCGGGCAGGTCCTCGGGTTCGTCGGGCAGGTCGTCGGGCGGGTCGTCCGGCTGGCTGTCCGGGAACGGGCGGTCGGGGTCCTCCGGTGAGGCTCCACCGCTCTGGCTGCCGCCACGCTCCGATTCCGGACGCGGTGAGGCCGAGCAGGCGCCCTTCTGGCTGCGCCCGGCCGATCGCGACAAGGACTGACGATGGTGCAGGTCAACGACCGGCGAGGGCTCGTCTTCGCCGGTGTGGTCGTCGCACTGGCGGCCGTAGGCATCTATCTGTCCATGCGGCCCGCCTCCGGTGGCTCGCAGGACGGCGACCCTTCCGGCAGGGCGGCGGTGGTCTCGACCCTCGCCGCTCCGCAGTCGGGTGCGTCTCCCGCTCCGGCGGTCAGTCCCGGCTCGTTCGACATCTACAGGTTCCTGCCCATCCCCAAGGAGCAGATCGCCCTGGCGGCGGACGCGGCCCAGCGGTTCGCGACCTCCTACGCGACGTACCGGTACGACGAGGACCCCGCGTCCTACGCTGAGCGGCTGAAGGGGTTCACCACGGCCGAGATGGGTGCGGTCCTCGCGCGGGACGTCACCACGCCGGCCAAGGTGGACCAGGACCGCGCCGACGAGGTGGTCTCCCAGGGATCGGCGCGGTTGAGGACCATAAGGAACATCTCCGACGGCTCGATCGTGTTCGTGGTCACCGTCGTGCAGAACATCACCGCCAAGAGCGGGCCGCAGGAGCGCGGCACCGACTACGCGATCACCCTCACCCAGGTCGGGACCGAGTGGCGGGTGTTCGACATGCAGCGCGCCGACGCGGGCCAGGACGGGGACACCGGCGACGGGACCACGCAGTGACCTCCCGTGTGCGCATAGCGCTGCTCATCGGGCTCGCCGGGGTCGTGCTGGTCACGCTGATCATGGCGCCGATGCTCATGAGCACGTTCCCCTCGTTCCTCAGTGGCGGCGGCACGGCCGGCGGTGACTGCACGGACACGGTCACGAAGGTCACGAACGTCTCCACCACCGCTCAGTCGGACATCCCGGCGAACTACCTGGAGCTGTACAAGAAGTGGGGCAAGAAGACCGGGGTCCAGTGGACCGTGCTCGCCGCCGTGGGCAAGCGTGAGACCGACCACGGCCGGTCCAACCTCGCCGGAGTGAAGAGCGGCACGAACTACGCGGGCGCCGCCGGTCCCATGCAGTTCCTGATCAGCACGTGGGGCGGCAAGGCCAAGATCAAGATCCCGTCGAAGTTCAGCGGGTACGCCTCGGACGGCGACGACGACGGCTGGGCCGACGTGTACAACCCGGCCGACGCGATCCTCGGCGCGGCCAAGATGCTCAAGCGCAACGGAGCGCCCGACGACCTCAAGCGGGCGCTCTTCGTCTACAACCACGCGATGTGGTACGTGGAGCAGGTGCTGGTGATCGCCAGGCGGTACGCCTCCGACGGGACGCTGGAGCTGCCCCCGGACGCGAACCCGGAATGCGACTCGCCCATCGTGGAGGCGGCTCCGACCGACATCGTCCGCAAGATCCTTGAGTACGCCCTGGCCCAGCGAGGCAAGCCGTACCGCTGGGGCGGCACGGGGCCGGACGCCTTCGACTGCTCGGGAATCATCTACATGGCCTACCGCGCGGCCGGGCTGTCGATCCCGCGTACGACCTTCGGCCAGTGGCCGTTCGGCGCGAAGGTCGCCAAGGGCTCCGAGCAGCCGGGAGACCTGGTCTTCTTCAACGCCGGGCCCGGCACCTCCTCCAACAGTCCGGGGCACGTCGGCCTGATCGTCTCGCCCGGCAAGATGGTGGAGGCCCGGTGCACGCTCTGCGGACCGATCAAGATGACGACGTACCGCGACCGCCCCAACATCGTCGGCTACACTCGCCCGCTCCAGAATCCGGCCGTTGTCGGGCAACTCAAGCGGCTGGGCCTCACTTAGAACGGGTCATTCCGCCCACTTGCCGCATTCTCGATATGGGGAGGAGCCAGACCCGGGGCAGACTCCTTAGTCTTTACCCACATGGAGAAGATTGTTGTCGCGGCGGCCATCGTCGAGGGGGGCAGGCTGCTGGCCGCCCAGCGCGCCGCGCCTCCGGAGGTGGCCGGGGGGTGGGAGTTCCCCGGCGGCAAGGTCGACCCGGGCGAGAGCGACCACGAGGCGCTGGTCCGGGAGTGTCAGGAGGAGCTCGGCGTCGACATCACGGTGGGCGACAGGATCGGCGGCGACTGGCCGCTCAGCCCTGGGTACGTGATGCGCGTCTGGCTCGCACGGCTCATCTCGGGCATTCCGCACCCCCATGAGCACTTGGCGTTGCGTTGGCTCGGTCCTGACGAGCTCTTCGACATCCCTTGGCTTCCCGCTGACCTGCCCATTGTGCGGGCTGTACAGAATCTGATCCCTGAGGCGTGATCCCCAGTACGGTGTGAGATAACAGTTACACAGCGTGACTAGTTTGTCGCGCATCGTATCGGGGGACGGGGATCTGCGGTGGCCGGTTGGTGGCGACGTGCCCATGTGGTGTCCGTGGTCGGCGTTGGGGCGCTGACGCTGGGAGGCGGGGGGGTGTCTCTCGCCGCGACGGGATCGGAATACGGCTCCGTGGAGCCGCCGGACGCGGCCGACGGCGCCCAGCTCAGCGTGCGCCTGGTGGGCGTGGGCGAGCATGGCCGGCACGACAGGCCGATCCGTGAGGGCGATCTCCTGCACTTCCGCGTCAGGCTGGATGGCCCGGCCGAGGGCGGCCTCCTGGCCGTGGCCGCCACTCCGAGGGAGGCATTCTCCTCGGTCGGCTGCGACACCCCCGCCGGCCTGCCCGTGAAACCGGCCTCGCGCCCGCAGTTGTGCGACTTCGGCGACATCTCGGGTCCGAGGACCGTGGACGTCGCGCTGAGGGTTCCGCGCCGGGCGGGCGAGGTCGGCGTCCTCGCCGTCGCCCAGATGCGCGACCCGGGAGGCGTGCAGTGGATCCGCCGCATGGCGGACGTCAACATCAAGCTGGACGGCCCATCAGGGCTGTCCGGCCCGCGGGGCCCGGAGCCGGAGTCGGGTGTGCCTGCCCCCAAGTCCAGGAACGAAGGCGAGATCCAGGGGCTCGGCCCCGGATCGATCCCGCAGGGACAGCAGCCGGGGGAGGCCGGTCTCGGTACGGCCGCAGGCCCGCTCGCCGGCGGGGAAGACGCCCTCAAGGGGGACGTCGCGAAGGGCGGGGCCCCCAAGGAGCCGGTCGGCGAGTACCCCCTGACCTTGGGCCTGAGCGGCCCTTTGCCGAAGACCGTCGGCACGGCCGAGACGCCCGTCAAGAGCGCAGAGAACATCGGCAGCGCCAAGGACACTCTGAACGCCAAGGACACCGCGAACCTGAAGGAAACCGAGAGCGCCAAGGACACCGCGAACCCCAAGGAAACCGAGAGCGCCAAGGACACCGCGAACCCCAAGGAAACCGAGAGCGCCAAGGGCCTGACCGGATCCGCGGGCGTGGGCGACCCCGAGGGAGCCGCCCAGCCGGTGGAGGCCGCGACGCCCGCTGAGGGCCAGATCCCGGCAGAGCGCACTCCGCGACCGGCCGAGAGGGCCGTCGACCTGACCGGCCCGGAGTCCCAGGCCGACGGCGACCAGGAGGCCACGCCGAAGTCGCGTCCGGGCTCCCGGATGACGCCGGACGACGCGCAGCCGATCACCGGTGCGTCGCGGCGGCCGGGGGCCAAGCTCAAGGCGCCGTCCGCGATCCCGCACCCGGCGCCCGGCGCTCCCGCCAGGCCCGGAAAGGCCGTCGCGCACCCGGCGCCCATGATCCCGGTTCCCGCACCGATGCCGCTCCAGGCGCCCATGCCCGCGCCCGTCCAGGGTCCGCGGATGATGCCTCTGAACGGCGCGGGGATCCAGATGCCGCCGGCGGTCGCGATGCCGCCCGCGCCGGTCCCGACCCCGGTGCCCAACCCGGCGCCGGGCACCGTACTGGCTCCGGGCATCCAGCCGTCCTTGCCGGGAGGCGCGCAGGGCGCGATCCCGGGTCAGCGGCCAGTCCCCGGTCAGATGCCGATCCCCGGCCAGGCGCCCTTCCCCGGCCAGATGGCGGCGCCTGGCCAGATGGCGGCGCCCGGTCAGGTTCCCGGGGCGGGCGCGCCGCAGGTTCCGGCGATGGGAGCGCCGCTCCCCCAGGAGATGCGCCCCGCGACCCCGAACCTGGTGGCAGGGACCGAGGAAGATGACCTCGAAATGGTGCGCGGGCTCCCCGCCGCCGTCGCCGCAGTCGGGCTGCTGCTGGGAGCACTGGCATTGCAGATGAGGCTCCGGCGCAGGCGGGCTTCCAGGAAATTGGGACTCTGAATGGATCGGTGTCGCTGAACGCCCTTTCCTGTTACTTTTGCCCAACTAGGATGTTCTCTAGTTTGATCGGCAAGAGTGGCGAGGCGGAGGGCAGCGGTGAGCGGACGCGCGCGTATGACGGCCGTGTCCGCGGTGGCGGCATCGATCGGCCTCACCGGCGCCGTCCTGCTCGTGACGGCGCCGATGACGGCTCCCAGGGCGAACGCGGCGCAGGTCGCCCTGGTCGATCCCACGTGGGTCGAGCCCGGGAATCCTGACATCACAGATAGTCCGGCCGACCAGTCGCCGGAGCCCGAGCCGACCGTCACGGTGACCATCACCGAGAGCCCCGATCCCACGGTCACCCGCACGAAGACGGTGGACCCGAAGCCGACCGCGAAGGCGACGAAGACGCCCAAGCCGACGGCGACGCAGACCTCCCCGATCGAGCCGCCGACGCCGACGCTGGAGCCCCCGCCGGTGAGTCCGCCGGCCATTCCCACCAGCGAGCCTCTCGTGCCTACGACCCAGCCTCCGGCCGAGAGCGTGGCCCCCGAGCCCCAGGTGTCACTCGCCCTGGTCAGCCCGACCTCCACGCCGTCCGAGACCTCCGAGCCGAGTCCGTCCTTCGACGAGCCGACGCCCGACTCGGTGGCCATCGAGATCCGCAACGCGTCCCCCGAGTACAACCAGATGGAGCTGAGCAAGAAGCTCGCCATCCCGGGGGTCCTGCTGGCCGTCCTCGTGATGCTGGGCGTGCTGATCTTCGAGGGCCGTATCCGCCGCACGGCGCACGCGGCGGCCGTACGCAGGGCCGGGCCCCGCTCGCCGGGCCGGCACCGTGACGACGTCCCCGGCGCCTATCCCATGCCGGGCTACCCGATCTACCACGGGGGCACGGCGTACGCGCCCATCATCAGCTTCGTGCCGGTCCAGGGGTATCCCGGCGGGCCGGGCGTCCCGTACGACCCGCAGGGGTACGGCATCGCGTACGAGCAGGGCCTGAGCGGGCCGCTCCCGCTCGCAGTGGGCCCCTCCGAGCCGTGGCCTCGCAGGGAGGACCACCCGCACCCCGGGCAGGGCCCCGAGTCCACGCCGACCTTCCCGGCCGCAGGGCCCCAGCCGCTCCCCGGCGAGCCGCCGGCCGGGGTGAACCCGCCACCGCCGGGTGGGGTGAACCCGCCAGCGTCGGGTGGGGTGAACCCGCCACCGCCGGGTGGGCAGCAGGCCACGTTGCAGGCCCCTCTGCCGGACGGCAAGCCCAGCCGGGGCCTCCTGGGCCGCTTCCGCCGCGGCTCCTCCTGAGGCGTCGCACAGCCGCTGCCGTACGGCGCTCACAGCCCCGTACGACGACCCTCTCCGTTCCAGGCAGCCCACGGGCGCTGTACGGCCGCTCAAACGCGCACGGGCCGCTGACCATCACGGTCAGCGGCCCGTCGCCACGTACGGCCGGTTCTAGCCGGCCTTGGAGCCCGACGAGCTCGACGAGCGCTTGAAGATCTTGTTGCCGAGCCAGACCAGCGGGTCGTACCTCCGGTCGACCACGCGCTCCTTCATCGGAATCAGCGCGTTGTCAGTGATCTTGATGTGCTCGGGACAGACCTCGGTGCAGCACTTGGTGATGTTGCAGTAGCCGAGACCGTGTTCCTCCTGCGCGGAGTCCTTGCGGTCGGCCACGTCGTACGGGTGCATGTCCAGCTCGGCGATGCGCATGAGGAAGCGCGGGCCGGCGAAGGCCGCCTTGTTCTCCTCGTGGTCGCGGATCACGTGGCAGACGTTGTTGCACATGAAGCACTCGATGCACTTGCGGAACTCCTGCGACCGCTCGACGTCGATCTGCTGCATGCGGTACTCGCCGGGCTCCACGTTGTCCGGCGGGGTGAAGGACGGGATCTCCCTGGCCTTCTGGTAGTTGAACGACACGTCCGTGACCAGGTCCTTGATGACGGGAAAAGTCCGCATCGGGGTCACGGTGATCGTCTCGTCCTCCTCGAACGTCGACATGCGCGTCATGCAGCCGAGCCGGGGCTTGCCGTTGATCTCCATCGAGCAGGAGCCGCACTTGCCGGCCTTGCAGTTCCACCGGACCGCGAGGTCGGGGGTCTGCGTGGCCTGCAGCCTGTGGATGGCGTCGAGGACGACCTCGCCCTCGTTCACCTCGACGACGAAGTCCTCAAGCCTGCCCTCGCCGCCCTCGCCGCGCCAGATGCGGAACTTGGCCTTGTAACCCATCAGGACTCCTTAACGAGCGCGTCGAAGTCCGCCAGCTCGTCGGCTGTGACGTACTTGCTGAGCTCCGCCCGGTCGAACAACGTGATCAGGTCCTCCCGCATGGGAGGCTGGGGCTTCTCCTCGATCGTGACCGCGCCGTCCGGGGTGACCCCGCAGGCCAGCAGCTTGCGCCGCCACTCGGCCGACATGCCGGGGAAGTCGTCGCGGGTGTGCCCGCCGCGGCTCTCCTCGCGGATCAGCGCCGCGCGGGCGACGCACTCGGAGACGAGCAGCATGTTGCGAAGGTCGATCGCGAGGTGCCAGCCCGGGTTGTAGATGCGCCCGCCCGGAGCCCCGGCGTTGGCCGCCCGCTCCTTGAGCTTCTCGACGACCTCCAGGGCCTCCTTGACCTCCTCGGCCTTGCGGATGATGCCGACGAGCTCGTTCATCGTGCGCTGGAGCTCGTGGTGCACCTCGTACGGGTTCTCCCCGCCCGTCCGCGAGAGGGGGGCCATGGCCTCGATCTCGGCGTTCTTCAGCGTCTCCTCCGCCGTGACGGGCCTGGCCGCGAGGCCGTCGACGTACTCGGCGGCCCCGGCGCCCGCGCGGCGGCCGAAGACCAGCAGGTCGGAGAGCGAGTTGCCGCCGAGGCGGTTGGAGCCGTGCATGCCGCCCGAGACCTCACCGGCCGCGAACAGGCCCGGCACCGACGAGGCGCCTGTGTCGGCGTCCACCTCCACGCCGCCCATGATGTAGTGGCAGGTCGGGCCGACCTCCATAGGTTCGGCCGTGATGTCGACGTCGGCCAGTTCCTTGAACTGGTGGTGCATCGAGGGCAGCCGCTTGACGATCTCGGCGGCGGGAAGCCGGCTCGACACGTCCAGGAAGACGCCGCCGTGCGGGGAGTTGCGCCCGGCCTTCACCTCGGAGTTGATCGCCCGCGCGACCTCGTCGCGCGGCAGCAGCTCCGGAGGGCGGCGGTTGTTGGCCTGGTCGTTGTACCAGCGGTCGCCCTCCTCCTCCGTGGTGGCGTACTTGTCCTTGAACACCTCGGGGATGTAGTCGAACATGAACCGCTTGCCCTCGGAGTTGCGCAGCACCCCGCCGTCACCGCGTACGGATTCGGTGACCAGGATGCCGCGCACGGACGGCGGCCAGACCATGCCCGTCGGGTGGAACTGGATGAACTCCATGTTGATCAGCTTCGCCCCGGCGAGCAGCGCGAGCGCGTGCCCGTCACCGGTGTACTCCCAGGAGTTGGAGGTCACGGTGTAGGACTTGCCGATGCCGCCGGTGGCGAGGACGACCGCGGGCGCGTCGAAGCAGATGAGACGGCCGGTCTCGCGCCAGTAGCCGAAGGCGCCGCTGATAGGGGCGTCCTCGGTGGGAGCAGTCTTCAGCAGCTGGGTGATCGTGCACTCGGCGAAGACCTTGATGTACGCCTCGGGGTCGCCGTGCAGTTTCTCGTCCTCCTGCTGGAGGGCGACGACCCGCTGCTGGAGCGTGCGGATCAGCTCCAGGCCCGTACGGTCGCCGACGTGGGCGAGCCGGGGGTACTCGTGGCCGCCGAAGTTGCGCTGGCTGATCTTGCCGTCCTTGGTGCGGTCGAACAGCGCGCCCCAGGCCTCCAGCTCCCAGACGCGGTCCGGGGCCTCCTTGGCGTGCAACTCGGCCATCCGCCAGTTGTTGAGGAACTTCCCGCCGCGCATGGTGTCACGGAAGTGCACCATCCAGTTGTCGGCGGGATTGACGTTGCCCATGGCCGCGGCGGCCCCGCCCTCGGCCATGACCGTGTGGGCCTTGCCGAACAAGGACTTGCAGACGATGGCGGTGCGCTTCCCCTGCTGCCGGGCCTCGATTGCCGCCCGGAGTCCGGCGCCGCCCGCTCCGATGACGACGACGTCGTATTCGTGACGCTCGATTTCCACTGTGATCCTTAAGCGAACGGGAAGTTGATGATGCCCTTGGCGACGAGCCGCACGTAGAGGTCCGCCAGCATGACGGAGTACATGGACAGCCAGGCCAGGAGCATGTGCCTGGAGTTGAGCTTCGAGACGAAGGTCCACGCCTTGTAGCGCACGGGGTGCTTGGAGAAGTGGTTGAGCCGTCCGGCCGTGATGTGGCGGCAGGAGTGGCAGCTCAACGTGTACGCCCAGATCAGCACCACGTTGATCCACAGGATGGCCGTCCCGAGGCCGAAGTGACCCCAGTTGCCGTGCGCGTCGCGCAGCGCGAGGACCGCGTCCCAGGTCAGCACCGCGGCGATGAGGATGGCGCCGTAGAAGAAGTAGCGGTGGACGTTCTGGATGATCAGCGGCAGGCGCGTCTCACCGGTGTACTTCTTGTGCGGCTCGGCCACGGAACAGGCCGGCGGCGAGAGCCAGAAGGCGCGGTAGTAGCCCTTGCGGTAGTAGTAACAGGTGAAGCGGAACCCGGCCGGCAGGCCGAGGATCAGAATGCCGGGCGGAAGCTTCCACCAGTCGCCGAAGGGCGCGAGCCCGAGGAACCGCGCGCCCTCGGGGCAGGACGTCGCGAGACAGGGCGACGAGAAAGGGGCGATGTAGGGTTCGACGAAGTAGCTCTTGTCGAAGATCGCCCACAGGCCGTAGACAAGGAACGACGCGAGCGCCGCGAATGTGATAGCCGGGGCCAACCACCATCGGTCCGTGCGCAGCGTGCGGGCCTTGATCTGGGCCCGCTGCTTCCTCTGCGCCGGCTCATTGGTCGGCCGACCGGCCGTTGTCTGGGTCATCGGAGAACTCTCCACCTCCCGCGGACCCCCCTCGCCTCATGGGTGCGGGGTCCGGGCTTTCACATTTGGCTGGGTGCCGCGCGCGCTGTGGTGTCGCGCCGGTCACACAGCCGCGCGCGTGCCGGTGGGGCCCTACGTTACGGCGGTGGGATCCCTCTGTGTGAGAAGGGTCACTCACTTTTTCGACTGACCTGGTGTGATTCCCGTCACGTCGCAGTCAGGCTCAGGAACGTTGACCGGTTCTTGGCAGTTTCACGACTGTCACGAAGAAATCATCGATCTGCCGTACCACCCGGATGAACTGGTCGAAGTCCACCGGCTTGGCGACGTACGCGTTCGCGTGCAAATGATAGCTCCGCAGGATGTCCTCTTCGGCCTCCGAGGTGGTCAGGACGACCACGGGGATGCTCCTGAGGTCGGCGTCGGCCTTGATGTCCTCCAGGACCTCCCTGCCGTCCTTGCGGGGCAGGTTGAGGTCGAGGAGGATCAGGTCGGGCCGGGGCACCTCCGCGTACTGGCCCTCGCGGCGCAGGAACGCCATGGCCTGCTCGCCGTCGCTCACCACGTGCAGCGTGTTCTGGACCTTGTTGTGCTCGAACGCCTCCTGCGTGAGCAGGACGTCTCCTGGGTCGTCCTCCACGAGCAGGACGTCGATGAAGCGGTAGTCATCCATGCAGTTCTCCAGGAATCGCGGGCAGGGTCCAGCGGAACGTCGTGCCTGACCGGCCGGCGACCGAGTCTTCCAGCCAGATCTTCCCGCCGTGGAATTCGACGATCTTCTTGCACAGCGCCAGGCCGATGCCTGTCCCCGGGTACACGTCCCGTGGGTGCAGACGCTGAAATATCAGGAAGATTCGGTCAGCGTACTTGCTGTCGACACCGATGCCGTTGTCCGCGCACGCGAACTCCCACATGTCCCCCTGCTCCCTGGCGGAGATGTGGACGTGGGGCGGCTCTCCGGAGCGGAACTTCAGAGCGTTGCCGATGAGGTTCTGGAAGAGCTGGGTGAGCAGCACGCGGTTGCCGAAGACCGCCGGGAGCTCGTCGTGGGTCACGGTGGCGTCGGTGTCCTCGATCTGCGCTGAAAGGTTCCCCACCGCGGTGTCCAGCACCTTCTGTACGTCCGTGGGGGCCTTCTCGCCGCCCACGCGGCCGACGCGGGAGAGGTCGAGGAGATCGTTGATCAGTAGCTGCATGCGCTTGGCGCCGTCCACCGCGAAGGTGACGTACTGCTTCGCGCGGTCGTCGAGCTGGTCCCCGTACCGCTGCTCCAGCATCTGCGTGAAGCTCGCGACCTTGCGCAGCGGCTCCTGCAGGTCGTGGCTCGCGACGTAGGCGAACTGCTCCAGCTCGGCGTTGGAGCGGCGCAGCTCGGCGGTCTGGTCGGACAGCTGCCGCTGGGCCTCGGCGGCGCGGCGCCACTCGCGCACGATGCGCCCGCGCATGGCGTCGACGCGGCCGGACAGTTCCGCCAGCTCGGCCGGCCGCTCGACCTGCAGCGTGCGGTCGAAGTCGCCCATTGCCACGGCCCTCACCTGCTGGGTGAGCTGGGAGATCGGCCGGAGCACGATGTACCTGACGATGAGCGTGAAGGTCACCGCGGCGCCCAGGGCCACGACCGCCAGCAGGATCAGCACGAGGTAGAAGGTCCGCCAGCCCGCTTCGATGCGGGCGCTGCCCTGATCGTGCAGCCGCCCGAGGTTCTGCTGCTGCGCGTCGAGCGCGTCCCGTACGGCGGTGAAACGCAGGCTGTTCACCTGGGCGTAGGTGGTGGCGGTCTGCTTCTTCAGCTCCGGCACCTTGGCGATCACGACGTCGGCGTAGTCGCGGCGCCAGGCGGCCGAGGCGTCGACCAGGCGAGCGAGGTCGGCCCTGGCCGTCCCCTCGGGCACGCGGGACATCAGCGCGGTGAGCTTGGCCGTCGCGGTCGCCTCCTCCGCGAGACCGGTCTTGTAGTCCTGGAGATACTGGTCCTCGTTCGTGCGCCCGTAGGTGCGGATGGAGCCTTCCTCGGCGGACAGCGCGTTCGCGATCTCCAGGGTGCGGAGGACGGCCGGGTCGATCACGTCGACGACGGCCTCGCGGGCGACGCGCATGTCGTTGATCGTCGCGATGGTGAGGCCGGTGCCGACGACGAAGGCGAGCGCGACGAGCATCCCGGCGATGAGAAACCACCGTCCGAGGGGGAGCCGCCCGAAGCCGCTCGGCGGCGCGGGCGGGGGCAGAGGGGCGAGGTCGGTCACGGTGGCCTCCGAGTCAGCCGGTCACAGCGGGCCTCTGCCGACCAGTACGGCGGCGAGGTCGTCGCTGAGGGCGTCCCTGTGCATCTCCTGGACGGCGGTGATGATCCTGTCGAGGTCGATCTCGCCCTGCTCGCGGATGAGCCCGATGAGCCCTTCGGTGCCGAGCAGGTCGGGCCCGCCGCCCACCGTGGCCTCGATCAGCCCGTCGGTGTAGAGGAGCATCGACCAGTCGTCGCCGAGCTCCAGCTCGATCGTGGTCCATTCGACGTCGCTGAAGATGCCCAGCGGCGGTCCGGAAGGCGCCTCGGCCACGACGTCGAGGACGCCGTGGTGGACCCCGCCCCGCACGAACAGGGGCGGCGGGTGGCCGACCACGTGGAGCCGGGCGTGGCTCAGGTCGGGATCGATCGCGACCATGCACATGGTCGTGAAGATCTCAGGCGACTTGCGCTCGTTGCGCAGCACCCTGTCGAGGGTGGCGAGGAGCTCGTTCCCCGTGTGGCCGGCCAGCACCAGCGTGCGCCAGGCGATGCGGAGGGCCACGCCCAGGGCGGCCTCGTCGGGGCCGTGGCCGCAGACGTCGCCGATGACCACGTGCACGGCGCCGTCGGGGGTCTGGACCGTGTCCCAGAAGTCGCCCGCGAGGAGCGCCTGCCTGCGTCCGGGCAGGTAGCGGGCCTGGTGCTGCAGGCCGTCCCTCTCAAGCTCCTTCTTCAGCATGGGGACGGGCAGCAGGCCGTGTTCGAGGCGGGCGTTCTCGCGGCTGAGGTGCTGGGCGTCGGCCAGCTTGCGCTGGGTGAGGTCGGCGCGCTTGCGCTCGATGGCGTAGCTGATGGCGCGGGCGAGCAGCCGCTCGTCGACGTCCTGCTTGACCAGGTAGTCCTGCGCGCCCGCGGCGACGGCCTCGACCCCCACGTGGGCGTCGTTGAGGCCGGTGAGCACCAGCACGGCGGTGTCGGGGGCCATCGAGAGCACCTGGCGCAGGGCCTCAAGGCCGGTGGCGTCCGGAAGGGAGAGGTCGACCACCACGCATTGGACCTCGGCGGTCAGCCGGTCGCGGCTCTCGGCGAGACTGCGCGCCCAGATGATCTTTGGGGGAGTCGGGGCCGAGGCCAGCAGCTCCTCGACCAGAAACGCGTCACCCGCGTCGTCCTCGATGAGGAGGATCGTCTGCATCTCGGTCGGCGCCTCCGGCATGCCGGGCGAGAGCGCGGTCACTGGTGCCTCTTGTGAAGTGATGGTTGACCTTGGCTGTTGCCCTGCACCATATAGCGAAAGTCGTCCAGACGCATGAAAGTACGAAACCGTGATTTAGGGGTATGAAGCATGTGAAATGCCACTGCGCTACCGATGGGTAACCCGGTAAGACTACTCGGCCGGCGGCGAGGCCAACCCGACACCTTGTGGCAACGATCCCTCCTCGGCGGCTTCCGACAGATAGGAAAGCAGCGTAGCGCGGAAGGCCTGCGCCGCCCGGGTAGGTTCGACGTCCTTGCGGTGAGCGAGAGCTATCGTTCGCCGAAGCCCCGGGGGGGCGAGTGGAGTGCCCGCGAGGCCCGGCCGCCCGTCGAGGACCATCGACGGCACCACCGCGACCCCGAGCCCCGCCTCCACGAAGCGCAGCACGGCGTCCATTTCCCCGCCCTCCACGGCGAAGCGCGGCTCGAACCCGGCCTGCCGGCAGGCGCTGAGCGTCGCCTCACGAAGGTCGTACCCCCGGCGGAACATCACCAGCGGCCGTCCGCGCAGCTCGTCGATGCGGATGTACGGCTTGCGCCCCCGGGTCGCGGCGGGGCACGCGACGACGAGGTTCTCCTTCAGGATCTCCTCGGTGACCAGCGAAGGATCACTGCTGTGAAGAGGGAGGATGATCAGCGCCAGGTCGAGCTGGCCCCGCGCCAGGTCGCGGACGAGGTCCCGCGATCCGCCCTCCTCCACCAGCAGGTCGATGCCGGGGTAGTCGCCGTGGAACCGGGCCAGCGCCTCGGCCAGCAGGCCCGCGCACAGGGAAGGCGTGGCGCCGAGCCGTACCCGGCCCCGGCGCAGCCCGGCCAGCTCGGCGACCTCGCGGCGTGCGGTCTCGGCGTCGGCGAGCATGCGGCGGGCGAGTGGGAGCAGCGCCTCACCGGCGGGCGTGAGGGTCACGTTGCCCCGCGCGCGGCTGAACAGCGGCGCGCCCAGCTCGGTCTCCAGGGTCTTGATCTGCTTGCTCAGCGACGGCTGGGCGACCCGCATCCGCTCCGCCGCGTGCGTGAAATGCGAGGTCTCGGCCACAGCGACGAACGAGGCGAGTTGCTGTAGCTGCACGTCTCACAGCGTACGGGTGCGGCTCCGGACGGCTCGCTGGGGGCAAGGCCTTGTGAAGCTCGGCCTTTGGGGGAGCTCGGCGGCTCGGCTCTGGGTTCGGCCGCTGCGAGATCTCGGCCTTGTGAGTTCGCTCCGTGAGTTCGCTCCGTGAGTTCGCTCCGTGAGTTCGCTCCGTGAGTTCGCTCCGTGAGTTCGCTCCGTGAGTTCGCTCCGTGAGTTCGCTCCGTAAGTTCGCTCTGTGAGTTCGCTCTGTGAGATTGCTCGCATCCGAGTCCCCGGGCACGCGCGCCACGCGCACGGAGCCACGGGGCATAGCTTCTGGCTATCGGGACCAGGCATTTCATGACTTGGACGCTTATGGATGCCTTATCTAGCGTCGAAAAACGTGACATCGACGATCGAACGCGGTGCGGCCACCGCAAGGGTGACGCCCCGCGCCACACCCCCCAAAACGCCGGGGAGGTCTCCGGGGTTCCGGGGTCTCTTCAGGTCGTCCAACGGCAAGAAGGCCGTCATGGCGGTGACCGGCGCCGTGCTGGTGCTCTTCCTCATCGGTCACATGCTGGGCAACCTCAAGATCTTCCTTGGCGCCGAGTCCTTCAACTCCTACGCGGAGTGGCTGCGCACCGTCGGCGAGCCCGCGGTGCCCGGCAGGAGCCTGCTGACCGTCACCGAGATCGTCCTCGCCCTCGCGGTGGTGCTCCACATGTGGTCGGCGGTCTCGCTGGCCCGCCGCGCCTCCAAGGCCCGGCCCGTGAAGTACGTCGCCAAGCGCAAGTCGCAGTCCGGCGGCTACGTGGTCCACACGATGCGGTACGGCGGCGTCATCATCCTGCTGTTCGTGGTCTGGCACCTGCTCGACCTGACCCTCGGGGCGGTCAACCCCAAGGGCTTCGACGCCACTCCGTACGACCGTGTCGTGGCCGGCTTCGCCCTCTCACGCTGGTGGGTGACGGCCTTCTACATCGTGGCGCTGGCCATGGTGGGTCTGCACCTGCGTCACGGCCTGTGGAGCGCGTTCCAGACGCTCGGCCTGGCCACCGGCCGCAGGCGGCACGTCCTCAACGCCTTCTCCGCCGTGTTCTCCGCCGTGCTCGTTCTCGGCTTCGTCGCCGTCCCCGTCGCCGTGATGATCGGAGCTGTGAAGTGAACTACACGACCGGCGAGCCGATCCGCGACACGAAGGCCCCCGAGGGGCCCATCGAGGAGCGGTGGGACAAGCGCCGCTTCTCGGCCAGGCTGGTCAACCCGGCCAACAAGCGCAAGCTCAACGTCATCGTGGTGGGTACCGGCCTCGCCGGAGGATCGGCCGCGGCGACCCTCGGCGAGCTGGGTTACAAGGTCAAGTCGTTCTGCTACCAGGACTCGCCCAGGCGCGCGCACTCGATCGCCGCGCAGGGCGGGATCAACGCGGCCAAGAACTACCGGGGCGACGGCGACTCGGTCCACCGGCTGTTCTACGACACCGTCAAGGGCGGCGACTTCCGCGCCCGCGAGTCGAACGTCTACCGGCTCGCCCAGGTGAGCGCCAACATCATCGACCAGGCGGTGGCCCAGGGCGTCCCGTTCGCCCGCGAGTACGGCGGCCTGCTCGACACCCGCTCCTTCGGCGGCGCCCAGGTCTCCCGTACGTTCTACGCGCGCGGGCAGACGGGTCAGCAGCTCCTGCTGGGCGCGTACCAGGCCCTGGAGCGCCAGATCGCGGCCGGGACCGTGGAGATGCACACGCGCCACGAGATGCTCGACCTCGTCATCAGCGAAGGCCGGGCGCGCGGCGTCATCGTCCGCGACCTGGTGACCGGTGAGATCGAGACCCACCTCGCCGACGCGGTCGTGCTGGCCACGGGCGGGTACGGGAACGTGTTCTTCCTGTCCACCAACGCCAAGGGCTGCAACACCACGGCGATCTGGCGGGCGCACCGGCGCGGGGCCTACTTCGGCAACCCCTGCTACACGCAGATCCACCCGACCTGCATCCCGGTCAGCGGCGAGTACCAGTCGAAGCTGACCCTGATGTCGGAGTCGCTGCGCAACGACGGCAGGGTGTGGGTGCCGCTGCTCAAGGGCGACGACCGGCTTCCCGGGGACATCCCCGAGGCCGAGCGCGACTACTACCTTGAGCGGATCTACCCGGCCTTCGGGAACCTGGTTCCGCGCGACATCGCCTCCCGGGCCGCCAAGAACGTGTGCGACGAGGGTCGCGGCGTCGGACCGGGCGGGCTGGGCGTCTACCTGGACTTCGCCGACGCGATCGCCCGCCTCGGCAGGGACGCGGTCGAGGAGAAGTACGGCAACCTCTTCGAGATGTACGAGCGCATCACCGGCGAGGACCCCTACATCCGGCCCATGCGCATCTACCCGGCCGTCCACTACACGATGGGCGGCCTGTGGGTCGACTACGACCTGCAGTCGACGATCCCGGGCCTGTTCGTGATCGGCGAGGCCAACTTCTCCGACCACGGCGCCAACCGCCTGGGCGCCTCCGCGCTGATGCAGGGGCTGGCCGACGGGTACTTCGTCCTGCCGACCACGATCGGCGACTACCTGGCGGACGGGCCCTTCGGGGAGGTCGACCAGGGCGCCGTGGACGAGGCGCTCGGCCAGGTCACCGGCAAGATCGGACGCCTGCTGTCGGTCGACGGCACCCGTACCGCCGACTCCTACCACCGTGAGCTGGGCAAGCTCATGTGGGAGTACTGCGGCATGGAGCGCACCGAGGAGAGCCTGCGCAAGGCCCTCTCCCGCATCCCGGAGCTGCGCGAGGAGTTCTGGAACAACGTCAAGGTGCCCGGTGACGAGGAGGGCCTCAACCAGGCGCTGGAGCGGGCCGGGCGGGTCGCGGACTTCTTCGACCTCGCCGAGCTGATGTGCCTCGACGCGCTGCACCGCACCGAGTCCTGCGGCGGCCACTTCCGCGCCGAGTCCCAGACCGAGGACGGCGAGGCACTGCGCGACGACGAGAACTTCGCGTACGTCGCGGCCTGGGAGCACGGCCCCGAGGGCGTCCCGGTGCTGCACAAGGAAGAGCTCGACTACCAGTACGTCAAGATGAGCCAGCGGAGCTACAAGTGAGCGCTTCGGAGAACACGGTGAGCCCGGTCCGCGCGGCGGATCAGGAGCGTCGGGGCATGAGCCTCACGCTGAAGGTCTGGCGGCAGAACGGCCCCACCGACAGCGGACGGATGACGACTTATCAGGTTAAGGACGTGTCGCCGGACATGTCCTTCCTGGAGATGCTCGATGTGCTGAACGAGCGGCTCATCCTGGAAGGCGATGACCCGGTCGCCTTCGACCACGACTGCCGCGAGGGCATCTGCGGCATGTGCGGCATGGTCATCAACGGCGTCGCCCACGGCGAGCAGCGGGCCACGACGACGTGCCAGCTGCACATGCGCCACTTCGAGGACGGCGCCACGATCACCATCGAGCCGTGGCGGGCCGCGCCGTTCCCCGTGGTCAAGGACCTGGTCGTCGACCGGAGCTCCTTCGACCGCATCATCCAGGCCGGCGGCTTCGTCTCCGTCCCCGCGGGCTCGGCACCGGACGCGCACAGCGTCCCGGTGAAGAAGGACGACGCCGACGACGCGTTCGACGCCGCCACGTGCATCGGGTGCGGCGCCTGCGTGGCCGCCTGCCCGAACGGCTCGGCCTCGCTGTTCACCGCCGCGAAGATCACCCACCTGGGCCTGCTGCCGCAGGGCCAGCCCGAGCGCGACTCCCGCGCCATCGCGATGGTGGAACAGATGGACCTCGAAGGCTTCGGCGGCTGCACCAACACCGGCGAATGCACCGCCGTCTGCCCCAAGGGCATCTCGCTGGACGTGATCGCCCAAATGAACCGCGACTACCTCAAGGCCGCCAAGTAGCCCTTCCGACACCGAGAGCCGTACCCCCCGACGGGTACGGCTCTCGGCGGAACCGGCAGAGGTCAGCCTGCCTGTCGCGTGTGGAGCACCAGGTGGATCGGGAGGCGGCGCCAAGGCCGTACGGCCCTCAGGGCGTACTGCCGGGCCAAACCTGGCGACCATTTGGCGCGGAACATACCTGGACAAATGCCTCAAATGCGTAACTTGGGGAGGGTCTCATGGGGGAGAGGGCGACATGGCGGCTGGGGGGTTCTGCAGGTCTGGTGGCGCCGGTTATCTTCCGATCGCCGATCACGGGTTGATCGGCGACCTTCGTACCGTGGCTCTGGTGGGCACGAACGGCACCATCGACTGGTACTGCTGCCCGCGCTTCGACGCGCCGAGCGTGTTCGCCTCCATACTCGACGCCGATCGCGGCGGATCATTCGAACTGGCCGCCGACGTACCGGCCAGGACCAAGCAGTTCTACTTCCCCGACACCAACGTCCTGATCACCCGGTTCTTCGCCGCCGACGGAGTGGCCGAGATCCAGGACTTCATGCCGATCGCGGACGACTCGCGCGAGGTCGATCGTCACCGGCTGATCCGCCGGGTGGTGTGCGTGCGCGGAACGCTGCCGTTCCGGGTCCTCGTGGCGCCGCGGTTCGGCTACGCGAGCCAACCGCACACCGCGCGCGTACAGGACGGTCGTACGATCTTCGAGTCGGAGGGGCTCTCGCTGATACTGACCACCAGCGTGCCGGTCGACTGCGACGGACAGGATGTGCGCTCGGAGTTCAAGCTTCACGAAGGCGAGCAGGCGGTGTTCGCGCTCGACCAAGCATGCGACCTGCCGGCGCGGTCGTGTGCGGTCGTCGAGGCCGAAGCGGAGTTCGCCGCCACGGTGAAGTACTGGCGTCGGTGGCTGTCCGCCTCCCGATATCGCGGCCGGTGGCGGGAAGTGGTGCATCGCTCCGCGCTCACGCTGAAGCTGCTGACCTACGCTCCGACCGGGGGGATCGTCGCCGCGCCCACGACCAGCCTCCCCGAGCAACTCGGCGGCGAGCGCAACTGGGACTACCGCTACGTGTGGGTCCGCGACGCGGCATTCTGCGTGTACGCGCTGCTCAGGCTCGGGTTCACCGAGGAGGCGGAGGCCTTCATGGGCTTCCTGTCCGAGCACGTCACCCTCAGCGGTGACGGCCTCTCGGGGCCGCTGCAGATCATGTACGGCATCGACGGAGCCACCGAACTGCCTGAACGCGAGCTCGGTCACCTGGAGGGCTACCAGGGATCCGCTCCGGTACGCGTCGGGAACGCGGCCGTCGGCCAACTTCAGCTCGACATCTACGGAGCGCTCATCGACTCCATCTACCTTTACGACAAATGGGGCAAGCCGATCTCCAGTGGCCGCTGGGACGAGGTCTGCACGCTGGTGGACTGGGTCTGCGAGAACTGGGACAAGCCTGACGAAGGAATCTGGGAGACCCGGGGCGGGCGCAAGAACTTCGTGTACTCGCGGCTGATGTGCTGGGTGGCGATCGAACGGGCCATGCGCGTGGCCATCCATCGCGGGCTCCCAGCCGAGGTACCCCGCTGGCGGCACGCCCGTGACACGATCTACAGGCAGATCATGCGGGATGGCTGGTCGTCCAGGCTGCACGCGTTCGTCCAGCATTTCGACGACG
Organism: Sphaerisporangium sp. NPDC049002; assembly: GCF_040649355.1. Lineage (NCBI taxonomy): Bacteria > Bacillati > Actinomycetota > Actinomycetes > Streptosporangiales > Streptosporangiaceae > Sphaerisporangium > Sphaerisporangium sp. NPDC049002. The sequence continues at coordinate 93,443 of NZ_JBEZFH010000002.1, forward strand.
AGGTGCTGGACGCCTCCGTCCTGATGATGCCGATGGCCAAGTTCGTCTCGCCCACCGACCCGAAATGGCTGTCCACCCTCGACGCGCTCGGTGAGCAGCTGGTCTCCGACTCGCTGGTCTACCGTTATGACCCCGCCGTGAGCCCGGATGGACTGCGGGGGGTCGAAGGCACGTTCTCGATCTGCTCGTTCTGGTACGTGGAGGCACTGGCGCGCGCCGGGCGCGTGGACGAGGCCCGGCTGGCCTTCGAGAAGATGCTGACCTACGCCAACCACCTTGGCCTGTACGCCGAACAGATCGGACACACAGGGGAGCAACTCGGCAACTTCCCCCAGGCCTTCACCCACCTGGCCCTGATCAGCGCCGCCTTCAACCTCGACCAGGCCCTCGGCTAGCGCCTGCCCCCACCCGGGCCAGACCTTGCGCTAGCTCGTCCTTCAGTCTGGACCAGGACTTGGGCTAGCGCCGCCGTTCGTGGGGGTGGCAGGAAGCGGTCAGCATGGTGCAGCTTGCTGCCGCCGGTTCGTCTGGTTTGTGGGTTGCGATTCCCGCAGAGTTGTTTGTGCGAGAACAAATACACAGCCCTCAAGGAAAGAGACGAAGAAATGACGAACTCCACGAACTCCACGCGCACCGCCGGCACCACCTGGGACTCGTACTCGCGCACCGCGGGCACCACCTGGGACAGCTACGGCCGCACCCCCGGCACCACCTGGGACTGAGAAAAGCAAACCACCCGGCCAGTACGGAAATTAGAAAATTGAAAGCCTGATCAGTCCTCTTGAAACACTGAAGCAGCTACAAACCAAAGAGCATGTGGAAAGGCCAGGCCGAGCCGACTGAGACCATCGTCATCCGGATCCGAACCGATGGCATCGGCAGACATCAAACGGCCAGACATCGAAGCGCCAAGCATCAAACGGCCACATACGGCCACATCGATCGGCCAGACATCGATCGGCCGCACATCGAACCACGTAGTGACAGTCAGGGCGACGCCGAGACATTCCTCTCCAGGCCCGATCGCCCAGGCATCCCCCCAGCGACCCCCCGTCGCCTTGCCGCGACGTCCGTTCCCCTGTGGCGACCAAATACTTGCACGCGCGCTTAATCGTCACAGGCGTGTAAAATGCGATCAGAAGGTGAACGGCCGTCCCAGGTGGATGGCCCAGGGCCCTCAGGAGGCCGTCATGGGAATCGGGGACGACGCGGTGGAGGTCCGCGCCCAGGGTTGGCGCACGCTGGCGACGCTCCACGGCCTGATCGAGGCCGCGCTGGAGCGCGAGCTGCAGTCCGAGTGCGTCCTGTCGGTCGTGGAGTACACGGTGCTGGACGCGCTGTCACGGCAGGACGGCTGGCACATGCGCATGCAGCAGCTCGCCCGGGCCGCGGCGCTCTCCAGCAGCGCGACCACGCGGCTGGTGAACCGGCTCGAAGACCGGGGCCTGCTGAACCGCGTCCTGTGCCAGGACGACCGGCGCGGCATCTACACCGAGCTCACCGGCCAGGGGTGGGAGCTGCTGAGCAAGGCCAGGCCGACCCACGACGCGGTCCTCGCCGGCGCGTTGGCCGAGGCGGAGCGGACACCCGAGCTCGCGCCTCTGGTGGAGGCGCTGCACGGCCTCCCGGCCGAGGCACGATCAGCGCAGTAGAGCTGTGTTCGTGCCGGTGGTCGTCCGTCAGCGCGCTGGGTCTGTGTTCATGCCGGTGACTGACGTGGCATGACCTCGCGAAGGAACTTCACCAGGTCGTCCGGGTCCAGCCCGAGGAGGCCGGCGCGGTGGGCGGCCATGAGCAGCAGGTGGGCGACCAGTTCGGTGCGGCGTTCGTGGTCGCCGAACCATTCCCACAACCGGTCGAAGCCGAGATCGGTCAGCTCGGCGCCGAGGCCGTACCGGTCTCTGACCTCCGCCACCACTCCCGCGATGGCATCCAGCGGCGAGGACCCCGGGCGCAGGCAGAGCAGCCCCGGGTGGTCGACGTCGGGAGACCACCGGCATCCCGAGGGCGGACCGGCCTTGACCTGGGCGTAGACATCGAGGTCGTCCCTTTCGGCCCCGCAGGCGGTGAACTGCAGCAGGAAGGCGAACACCGGTTCCCCGCCGACGCCGGCCAGTGCGGGCGGGGAGACGTCGAGCACGTTGATGACCCGCTGCTCCGCGATCAGCTCCTGGAGCTGCCAGGCCGCCATGCGCGGGTCGTCCACCGTGACGGTGCCGATGCCGGGGAGCGAGGCCTGCCACAGGCTGTCCTCCACCTCGACGATCGTGGCGACCGGTCTGGGCTCGTCCATCCGCCTCCCTCCCCGCGTACGGATCCGCGATCACGCCGATCCGTGGCCGTACGGATGCGCCGCTGTACGGAGGCGTGACCGCGCGAATCCGTGGTCGTATGGGTTCGAGATTAGGCGTCTCCCGCCCCGCAGGTCCTGCATGCGCCGCGTGTGCCGGACGGGACGGTCATGGCCAGGTCACCGCAATTCGACGCGGACCTCTCGGCGGAGGGCCTCGAAGTCGACGCCCGCGTCGGCGAGGACCCGGGCGCCCAGCCCCTCGCCCTCTCGCAGCAGGGCGAGCAGGATGTGGCCGTTGCCGATGTAGTTGTGCTTGAGCAAGATGGCCTCGCGCAGCGAGAGCTCCAGCACCTTCTTGGCCCGCCCCGAAAAGGGGAGGTGACCGCCGAGGCGCCACGGACGGCTACGGCGCGGCCGGGGCTCCCGGTCGAGGGCGCCCGGCCCGAAAGCGGCCTCCACCTTCTCGCGTATCGCGTCGAGGTCGATGCCGATCGACTCGAGCGCGCCCGCGTCGAGATCGTCGGCCGGTGGCGCCACCAGCAGTCGTGCCACGGCGTCACCCATCTGGTCATGGTCGAGCCCGTGCCGCGCCAGGACCCGCGCCGCCACCGTGTCGGGCTGCCGGAGGAGGGCGAGCAGCATGTGCTCGGTCCCTATTAGGCCGTGGTTGAACAGCCGGGCCTCGTCCTGGGCGAGCACGACCGTCTGGCGTGCGTCCTCGTGAAACCGCTCGAACATGCCTACTTCTCCCGCCTCAGTAGTCCTCGCCCGCCTGCGTACTTCTTGTGGACCGCCTGCCTGCTCACGCCGAGCAGAACCGCGATCTCCTGCCAGGACCAGCCCTGTTCGCGGGCGTTGTCCACCTGGAGTGCCTCCAGCCGCTCGACCAGCGTCCGCAGCGCCCGTACGGCCCGGAGGCCGACGGCCGGATCGCGGCTGCCCGCGTCGGAGGCCAACTGTGCCGTGTCGCTCATGAGTGTCAATATAGGTTGACACCGCGATAGTGTCAACCATAGTTGACGAACTAACGCGGACGATCTACGCGAACCCCGTTCTAGTCCGGATGTTTTCGCTGGTATGGCCTCATGAGGCCGGAAAAATCGTTTGCCGGGCCACCGTCGGGTTTGCCAGCCTGGAGGGGCTATGCGCTCCCTGCCTCTTGCCGATCCCGGCATTCCCGATGCCCGCAGCCCGCTCCGGTACCTGTGGTGGGTGGCCCGTGGCCAGGCGGGCCCCCTGCTCGTCGGCATCGGGTTCGCCATCCTGTGGTGGCTGGCTCAGGCGCTCGTGCCGTCGGCGCTGGGCAAGGCCGTCGACAGCCTCACCATGCGCGACACCGAGGGGCTGATGCGCTGGTCAGGGGTGCTGCTCGGCCTCGGCGTCCTGACCGCGTTCGGCGGTGTGATGCGCCACCGGCTGGCGGTCTTCAGCTGGCTGTGCGCCGCCTACCGCACGGTGCAGGTCACCGCGCGCCAGGCCACCAGGCTCGGAGCGACGCTGCCGAAGCTGCTGTCGACCGGCGAGGTGATCAGCGTCGGCAACTCCGACATCGCCCACATTGGCAACGCCATGGACATCCTGCTGCGCGGCGTCGGCTCGGTCGTCGCCATCATCGCCGTCACGGTGATCCTCATCACGACCTCACCCCCGCTCGGCCTGATGGTGCTGCTGGGTGTGCCGCTGATGGCGCTGGCCGTCGGCCCTCTGCTGAGGCCGCTGCACCGCCGGCAGCACGAGCAGCGCGACCTTCAGGGCGATCTCGCCACCCGGGCCTCCGACATCGTCTCCGGCCTCCGGGTGCTGCGCGGCATCGGCGGCGAGCAGGTCTTCGCCGACCGCTACCGCGAGGAGTCCCAGAGGGTGCGGGGCGCCGGAGTGCGGGTGGCGTCGATGGACGCCGCCCTGGAAGGCGCCCAGCTCCTGCTGCCGGGCATGCTGATCGCCTTCGTCACCTGGCGGGGCGCGCACTACGCGATGGACGGAACGATCACGGTCGGCCAGCTCGTCGCCTTCTACGGGTACGCCCTGTTCCTGGTCGGCCCGCTGCGCACGCTGACCGAGGCGGCCGACAAGCTCACCAAGGGCCACGTGGCGGCCCGCAGGGTCATCCGCATCCTGTCGCTCGATCCCGAGATCGGCAGCACGGGTACGGCCGTGACGGCTGGGGGCGACCTGGTGGACGCGGAGTCCGGCGTGACCGTGCGGGAGGGACGGTTCACCGCCCTGGCCGGCTCGGTGCCCGAGGACGCCATCGCCGTCGCCGACCGCCTCGGCCGCTACGTGGCGGCCGAGGCCACCTTCGGCGGTGTGCCGCTGGCCGACCTGCCGCTCGCCGAGGTCAGGCGCCGCATCCTGGTGGCCGACAACGGCGCCAGGCTGTTCAGCGGGCGCCTGCGCGACCAGCTCGACGTCACCGGCTCCGCCTCCGAGGACGACCTGCGGCGCGCCCTGCGCACCGCCTGCGCGGAGGACGTCGTCGAGGCGCTCCCCGGCGGCATCGATTCGCACGTGGCCGAGTCCGGCAGGGAGTTCTCCGGCGGCCAGCAGCAGCGCCTGCGGCTCGTACGCGCGCTGCTCGCCGACCCCGAGGTCCTCGTCCTGGTAGAGCCGACCAGTGCGGTCGACGCCCACACCGAGGCGCGCATCGCCGAGCGGCTCGGCGAGGCCCGTCTCGGGCGCACGACGCTGGTCTGCACCACCAGCCCGCTCGTGCTCGACCGGGCGGACACCGTGATCTTCATGCGGGACGGCAAGGCGCGCGCGGAGGGTTCCCACCGCTCGCTGCTCGCCACCGACCCCGACTACACCGCGACCGTGACCCGAGGGGAGGTCTGATCGTGAGTGTGGGCCAGGCCAGTGAGAACGAACTGACGGAGGGCCCGGCAGGCGAGGTCCGCGCCGCCGAAGGCCGTACGAGCGTGCGGGACGAGGGCCGTGCGGACGACGGCGAGGCCGCCGAACGTCCCCACGGCGCACCGGTGACGGGCGGCGACCAGAGGCGCATCCTGCCGGTCGCCGACCAGGCGCAGGTGCGGGCGTACGCCAGGCGGCTGACGCTGAAGTACCCCCGCAGGCTCGCGGCGGCCCTGAGCCTGCACGGCCTGGCCGCCGTCGCGGGCCTCACCGGGCCGCGCCTGCTCGGCGAGCTGGTCGAAGGAGTGCGCGACGGCACGGGCGTCAGCGTCGACGCCGTGGCGCTGACGATCGCCGGCTTCGTCGTCGTGCAGGCCGTGCTGATCAGGTACGCCGTCTACGTCTCGGCCAAGCTCGGTGAGAAGGTCCTCGCCGAGCTGCGGGAGGAGTTCGTCGACCGCGTGCTCTCCCTGCCACTGTCGACCGTCGAGCGCGCGGGCTCGGGCGACCTGGTCACGCGCACCTCGCGGGACGTCGACTCGCTGTCGCGCACGGTGCGGCACGCCGTGCCGGAGACCCTGATCGCCGTGGTGGCGGGCGTGTTCGTGCTGGGGGCGCTCGCCCTGGTGGGGCCGCTGCTGGTGCTGCCGACGCTCCTCGCGGTGCCCCTGCTGTGGTTCGCCACCCGGTGGTACCTCAAGCGGGCCAGGGACGGCTACCTGCGCGAGAACGCCGCGTACGCGGACATGACCGAGGGCCTCACCGAGACCGTGGAGGGCGCGAGGACCGTCGAGGCGTTCGGCCTGCAGCGCCGCCGGCACGAGCGCACGGACAGGGACATCGCGCGGTCGTGGGCGGCCGAGCGCTACACCCTGGGCCTGCGCACGGTGTGGTTCCCCTCGGTGGAGTTCGGCTACGTGATCCCCGTCGTGGCGACGCTGCTGATCGGCGGCCTGTTCTACCTGAACGGATGGGTGTCGCTGGCCCAGGTGACCGCGGCCACGCTGTACGTCCAGCAGCTCATCGACCCGCTCGACCGGCTGCTGTCGTGGGTGGACGAGCTCCAGGTCGGCGGCGCGTCCATGGCCAGGCTCCTCGGCGTGGCCAACGTGCCCGACGACCGCAACGCGGGCGCTGAGCGTCCCGCCGGCGAGACGATGGTCGCCGACGACGTCAGGTACTCCTACCGGGAGGGCCACGACGTGCTGCACGGCGTCTCGCTGAAGATCGCCCCAGGGGAGCGGCTCGCGATGGTCGGCCCCTCGGGGGCCGGTAAGTCGACGCTGGGCCGCCTGCTCGCGGGCATCCACGGCCCGCGCACCGGCTCGGTGACGGTCGGCGGCGTCCCGCTGGTCGACCTGCCCCTGGACGAGCTGCGCGGCCACGTCGCGCTCGTCACGCAGGAACACCACGTGTTCCGGGGGACGTTGCGTGACAACGTGCTCATCGCGCGGCCCGAGGCCGACGACGCCGCCGTCAAGGAGGCGCTGGAGGCCGTCGACGCGTGGGAGTGGGTCGGCGCGCTCCCCGGCGGTCTCGGCACGGTCGTGGGCTCGGGCGGCCTCGCGGTCTCGCCCGCGCAGGCCCAGCAGGTGGCGCTCGCCCGCCTGGTGCTCGCCGACCCGCACACGCTGGTGCTGGACGAGGCCACCTCGCTGATCGACCCGCGCGCCGCCCGGCATCTGGAGCGGTCGCTGGCGGCCGTGCTCGACGGGCGGACCGTCATCGCCATCGCGCACCGGCTGTACACCGCGCACGACGCCGACCGGGTCGCCGTCGTCGAGGACGGCCGCATCAGCGAGCTGGGCTCGCACGAGGAACTGGTCGCCGCGGGAGGCGCCTACGCCGCCCTGTGGGACAGCTGGCACGGCACCAGCCGCTAGCGCGCCGTAGTGCCACGACCGAGAGCGCGACCGTGCGAGTCCTCGCCATGACGGTCCTCCGCTCAGCCGACGGGGTTCCAGCCGTCGGATCCGGCGAGATACTTCTGCGGGGTGTAGCCGGCCGCCTGGATTGTAGATCAGGAAGCCGTACATCTTGCCCGCCGCGGTGCGGGCCGCGGTGATCGGGCCGCCGCGCTCCGCTCGGGCCGCCGGTCGGGCGCACGGAGGTGCGGCCACGGGCGCCCACGGAGCTAATCCGATTAAATTGGGCTAGTCAACAAACCCTCGACGTCCTCGCGCGGCAGGACGGAAACTTTTGGCGTTCTACCTGCGGCTTCGAGAAAGAGGCGTGCGGGCGGCCATCCCGGCAGCGTGCGAAACGTTCACAGCGGAAACGTCGAACGCGTCATCGGCCGTCACCGGAACGGGTCCGGGCGGGCCCTCTCGCCGGGAAGTCGGCCAGGAGAGGGCCCGCTCGGTGAACGGGCGCCGGGTCGGCGTCCAGGGACTTCCCGGGGTCAGGCGCCCAGGGACTTCTTGAGGAACTCCACCTGGAGAAGCAGAAGGTTCTCCGCGACGACCTCCTGCGGGGTCATGTGGGTCACGCCCGACAGCGGCAGCACGGTGTGGGGACGGCCCGCGGCGACGAGGGACGACGACAGGCGCAGCGTGTGGGCCGCCACCACGTTGTCGTCGGCCAGGCCGTGGATGAGCAGCAGGGGCCGCTCCAGCTTCTCGGCGTCGGCCATGAGCGACGACCGGTCGTACACGTCGGGAAGCTCGCCGGGGTGGCCGAGGTAACGCTCGGTGTAGGCGGTGTCGTAGAGCCGCCAGTCGGTGACCGGCGCCCCGGCGATGGCCGCGTGGAAGACGTCGGGCCTGCGCAGGACGGCCAGTGCCGAAAGGAAGCCGCCGAACGACCAGCCCTTGATGGCCACCCGCGACAGGTCGAGGTCGCCGGGGTAGAGCTGGGCGGCGCCCTTCAGGGCGTCCACCTGGTCTTCGAGCGCGGGGGTCGCGAGATCGTGCAGCACCTCGCGCTCGAAGGCCGGGCCCCGGCCCGGGGTGCCCCGGCCATCGGCCACGATCACCGCGAAGCCCTGGTCGGCGAACCACTGGGACTCAAGGAAGCCACGGCCCGAGGCCAGCACACGCTGGGCGTGGGGCCCTCCGTAGGGGTCCATGAGGACGGGCAGACGCCTGGAACCGGGCACGTGCCCGCTCGGCAGCAGCACGGCGGTGGCCAGCTCGCGCTCACCCGTACGGACCAGCGAGACGCGGGGCTCCAGCTTCGGGCGCTCGGCGAGCGAGGCGATGTGCAGGCGCTTGTGGCCGTTCTCGACCCGAACCGTGGTGCCAGGGCTGTCGAGGGTCTGGCTGATGACCAGCAGGGTGTCGCCGGACAGGCGGCCGTTGTGGACGCCCGGCTCGCTGGTGACCGGGGAGATGGCCCCGCCGGACCCGGACCAGGTCCACAGGTGGATCTCGGTGGGCTCGGCGCTCGCGCGGAACAGCACGGTGTCGCCCGAGACGCCGAGCACGTCGCGGACCTGCAGGGTGGGAGGGGTGACCGGTGCGTCGCCGATGATCAGGCGCCGGCCGCCGTCGGCGTCGGCCACCCACACCAGCGTGCCGTCGGACAGGCGCGCGGGGACCCCGCCGACGACGTCGACCCACGCGGGGTCGGTGTCCTCGCGCACGAGCTCGGTCGCGCCGGTGGCGGGGTCGACGGTGAGGACGCGGACGGCCTTCTGGTCGCGGGGCATCGTGACGATGGACAGGCCGTGACGGTCCCAGGAGGCCGCCACCAGGTACTCGTCGTCGAACGGGACCGCCGTGCGGGAACCGTCGAGACCGAGGACGAACAGCTCGACGGTGGCGTTGGCCGTGCCCGCGGAGGGATAGGCCACCGGCACCGGCGTGCTGGACGGATTGGCCGGGTCGGCGATGTGCCAGGTCTGGACCGGCGACTCGTCGGCCCGCTCGGCGAGCAGCGCCGTGCCGTCGGGGGACCACCAGTAGCCGCGCATGCGGTCGAGCTCCTCGGCGGCGATGAACTCCGCCAGGCCGTACGTCACGCCGGCCTTCTCAGGGGTCGCGGGCGCGCGGTCGTCGCCCGTGGCGACCTCCTGGACGTGGAGGGCGCCTCCGGTGACGTAGGCCACGCGGGAGCCGTCGGGGGACAGGCGGGGGTCGATCACCGGGCCGGGGGTGTCGAGCCGCCGCACGGCGCCCGACCTCAGGTCGGCCAGGTAAAGCCCGCCGGACAGCGCGAAGGCCGCCGAGGTGAGCGCGGAGTCGGCGCCGAAGGCCACCACGCCGCCGGCCTGCTCCCTGGCGCGCTCGCGGCGGGCCCGCTCCTCGGCGGGCAGATCCTCGTCGGCCGCGCCGAGGTCGGCGGGGTCGACCAGCAGGTGCTCCGCGCCCGAGGCCAGGTCGAGCTCCCACAGGCAGGTCACCGCGTCGGTGCCCGACCTGCTGCGCAAGAAGACGACGCGGTCGCCGTCGGGAGCGATCACGAAGCCACGGGGCACTCCGAGGGTGAAACGGCGGGTCCTGGCGTAAAGACGCGGGAAGCTCTCACTCATGTCGTTCATAGTGCCAGGCCAACACGCAGGGAGATGCTTCCTGTCGGAGCCTGGGGATACCCTCGACCGCATGACTGAACGTCGTTTGCTGCTCGTCCACGCCCACCCCGACGACGAGACGAGCGGCACGGGCGCCACGATGGCCAAATACGCCGCGGAGGGCGCCCAGGTCACGCTCGTCACCTGCACCCTCGGCGAGGAGGGCGAGATCGTGGTGCCCGACCTGGCCCACCTCGCCGCCGACCAGGAAGACAGGCTCGGCGAGCATCGCATCGGAGAGCTCGAAGCGGCCTGCAAGGCGCTGGGCGTCGACGACCACCGGTTCCTCGGCGGCCCCGGCCGCTGGCGCGACTCCGGCATGATGGGCGTCGCCACCAACGACAACCCCCGGTGCTTCTGGCGCGCCGACCTCGACGAGGCCGCCGGCGAGCTGGTCGAGATCATCCGCGAGGTCAGGCCCCAGGTGCTGGTCACCTACGACGAGAACGGCTTCTATGGCCACCCCGACCACATCCAGGCGCACCGCGTCGCCTGGCGGGCCTTCGAGCTGGCCTCCGATCCCTCCTTCGGCGAGGGCGAGCCCTGGCAGATCGCCAAGTTCTACTTCACGACCATGCCCAAGTCGGGGATGCGGCGGGTCGCCGAGGCGATGCGCGACACCGACTTCGACTTCTTCACCGAGGAGACCCTCGACGACCTGCCCTTCGGGGCAGCCGACGAGGAGGTCACCACCGAGATCGACGCCCGCGCCCACGCCGCCGCCAAGCTCGACGCCATGCGGGCCCATCGCTCGCAGATCGACCTCGGCGCGCCGTGGTTCGTGATCTCCAGCAGCATGGGCCAAGATTCGCTCGGCATCGAGCACTTCATCCTCAAGGCCGGTGAGCGCGGGCCCGCGGGAAGGGGCCTGCCGCAGGAGGCCGGCGGTCTCGGCGAGCCCTACGTCCGCGAAGACGATCTGTTCGCGGGCATCGGCTAGCCTTTCAGCCATGGAGGAAGAGCAGGTCGAGAGCGAGACCGCGACGCGGCGGGGGTCCGACGCCGTGATCACGGGCGCCGCCTACGGCATGCTCTTCGTCCTCGGCGTCGTCTACGGCGTCGTGGCGGGGCTGGAGCATTCGTGGGATGTGGGCGACGTCGTCCCGCCCATTCCGATCGCCCTCTCCCTGGTGCTGTTCGGTCTGCTGTACGGGGCGGGGCGGCTCATGGACAGCAAGATGGGCGCCTTCGTCCCCGGCATGGGGTGGATGCTGGCCGCGCTGCTGTTCTCGGTCAAGAGGCCCGAAGGCGATCTGGTCGTCGCCGGCAACGTCCCCGGCTACTGGTATCTCGGTTGCGGGGCCCTGGCCCTGGTGATCGCGGTCCTGCTCATCCCGTCGTCCGGTTCGTGGCTGATGCACCAGGGTTCGTATGGCAAGCGGCGCCGCATGAACATTTCGGATGGAATGTCCGCATAAGCTGGCCGCGTGTATCAGGGATCTGTCGAGAGCCAGGTTGATCAGACGGTCTTCCGCAGGGTGACGGGCCGCTTCGCCACCGGTGTCGCCGTCGTCACCACCCTCGCCGACGGCGTCGACCACGCGATGACGGTCAACTCCTTCGCCTCGGTCTCCCTCGATCCGCTCCTGGTGCTGGTCTGCGTGGAGAAGATCGCCCGGTTCCACGACGCCGTGATCGACGCCGGGGTGTGGGGGGTCTCGGTCCTCGGGGAGGACGGCGAGGAGGCCTCCCAGGCCTTCGCCACGCGCGGCCGTGCGCTCGAAGGACAGCTCGACCGCTGGGCGCATCGCCGGGGCGGGCTGGGGCTCGCGCTGTTCGACGCCGCCATCGCGACGCTGGAGTGCCGTACGACCGTCGTCCACGACGGGGGCGACCACTCGATCGTGGTCGGGAGCGTCGTGTCGGCGGAAACCCCGAGGGACGTCCCTCCGCTCATCTACTACGAGGGCCGCTACCGCCGCCTGCGCACGCCGGGCCGGTAGGCCGCCCTACCGGCCGCCGGGGCCCGTGAGTCACAATCAGAGACATGCGCGGACGGCACCGGGCAAGGCAGGTGCTCAACTACGTCAACCTCTCGACGCCGCTGGGACTGCTCATCGCGGTGGCCGGGCGTGCGGAGGTGCGGCGGGGCGAGCACGGCCTGCTGTACGCCCACGGATACCGCATCCCCTTCCCGGTCGCCGGCGCCTTCACGGTCGGCAACGTGGTCCTGACGGCCCAGCGGGAGGGCTACCTGACCGGCGCCCTGCTCAGGCACGAGGCCCGGCACGCCACCCAGTACGCCTTCTGCGTCGGCCTGCCCCTGCTGCCGCTGTACGTCCTCGCCCTGCTGGTCTCGGTGGCCGTGTGCGGCCATCCCGCCTCCTGGAACGTCTTCGAACGCCTGGCCGACCTGGACGAGGGGGGCTACCCGAGGCATCCCTCCCGATGGGGGAGGCGCACCCTGGAGTAAACGCGGATGAACGCCATCCGATCCACATCAGGGAGGACATGACGGATACCTCGTACGACTGAGGCATGTTTTTCGCCCACGGGGGATGATCAGTGCAGAGTGGTGATTGTTCCCGAGGAACAGCCCGCCCCCCACTCGGCGACGAACAGGAGGGGTCGCATGTCGCAAACCGTCAGCCCTGAGTTCTCCCCGGTCACGCCGCGTGAGCGGACCTTTCCCACCGACTTCAAGGACCGACTGACCTGCCCGCTGCCCGACTTCCGCGAGGTCATGAGCGTCGCCTGGCATGGAGGGTTCCGCCCCGACATCGGAGACGCCGACCAGATCCCGGTGCTCCGGGCCGGTCTGCCCTCCGTCGCCGCGACGGACGCCGCGGTCACGTGGGTCGGCCACGCCACGTACGTGCTGCGCATCGGGGGCCTGACGGTGCTGACGGACCCTGTCTGGTCACGGAAGATCCCCGGGGTACGGCAGCGGCTGACGCCGCCCGGCGTGGCCTGGACCGACCTGCCCCCGGTGGACGCCGTCGTGATCAGCCACAACCACTACGACCATCTTGACGCGCCGACGATGCGCCGCCTGCCGAGGCACACTCCGGTCTTCGTCCCGGCCAACCTGGCGAGCTGGTTCACCAAGAGGGGCTTCACGAACGTCACCGAGCTCGACTGGTGGGAGAGCGCCCAGATCGGCGAGGTGACCTTCGACTTCGTGCCCGCCCACCACTGGAGCCGCAGGACGCTCTTCGACACCTGCAAGTCGCTGTGGGGCGGCTGGGTGCTCACCTCGGCGAACCAGAGGATCTACTTCGCCGGGGACACCGCCTACGGCGACCGCTTCAAGCTCATCGGTGATCGCTACCCGGGCATCGACCTCGCGCTGATGCCGGTGGGCGCGTACGAGCCGCGCTGGTTCATGCACGTCTCCCACGTGGATCCCGCCGAGGCCGTGCAGGCGTGCGCCCCGCCGGTCGCGTGAGAATCGGCGAGAACGTCACCTGGCAGGCACTCCACTTCGGTGTCCGAGGCGGATGACACGCGCGATCAGCGCTCTGGACC
>NZ_JBEZFH010000003.1:0-100328 GCF_040649355.1 Sphaerisporangium sp. NPDC049002
CGTGCCGGTCGGCGTCGGAGTGGGAGTCGGGGTCGGCGTGGGGGTGGGGGTGGGGGTCCGGGTGGGAGTGGGGGTGGGGCTTCCGGGGGTCCCGGCGCGCGCGTCCCGTCCTCGCCCGAGGCGCACAGCTCGCAGGCGGCGGCGGCGAGCGCGGCGGCGACCAGGCCGGTCGTGGCGAGCCGGCCACGGAGGAACCGCGCCAGGTCCTCCGGGCCGGTGATCGCCCCGATCCGCACCGCCTCCTCGGCTCCTCCCGAGTGGCCGTGGCCACCGGCGGGGAGCCGGGAGTCGGCGAGTAACAGCAGCGCCGCGTTCATGTCAGAACAGGAAGTAGCGCTGGGCCATGGGAAGTTCCTCGGCCGGGGCGGGCTCTATCAGCTCGCCCTCCACGCGGACCGCGAACGTGTCGGGGTCCACCTCGATCGCCGGGAGCGCGTCGTTGAGCGGCATGGACTCCTTCCCGCGCCGCCGCACGTCGGAGACCGGCACCAGGCGGCGGGCCACCCGCAGCCGGTCGGCCAGGCCGTCCTCGATGGCGAGCGGCGCGACGAAGTGCAGCGACGTGGCCGCCGCGGTGACCGGCGCCGCGCCGAACATCGGCCGGGGCATCACGGGCTGCGGCGTCGGGATGGAGGCGTTGGCGTCGCCCATCTGCGCGTAGGCGATGACGCCGCCCTTCACCACGAGCTGCGGCTTCACTCCGAAGAACGCCGGCTCCCACAGCACGAGGTCGGCCAGCTTGCCGACCTGCACCGAGCCGACGTGCTCGTCCAGCCCGTGGGCGACGGCCGGGCAGATCGTATATTTCGCGACGTAGCGCTGGGCGCGGAGATTGTCGGCCCGGCCGTCCCCGGGCAGGGCGCCCCTGCGCCTCTTCATCACATGGGCGGTCTGCCAGGTCCTGATGACGGTCTCGCCCACCCGGCCCATCGCCTGGGAGTCGGATCCGATCATCGAGATCGCGCCGATGTCGTGCAGCACGTCCTCGGCGGCCATCGTCGAGGGGCGGATACGCGACTCGGCGAAGGCCAGGTCCTCCGGCACCGCCGGGTTGAGGTGGTGGCAGACCATCAGCATGTCGAGGTGCTCGTCGAGCGTGTTGATCGTGTGCGGGCGCGTCGGGTTGGTCGAGGACGGCAGCACGTTTGCGTAGGCCGCGACGCGGATGATGTCCGGCGCGTGCCCGCCCCCCGCCCCCTCGGTGTGATAGGCGTGGATCATCCGGTCGCCGATGGCCTGGAGTGTCGACTCGACGAACCCGGCCTCGTTGAGGGTGTCGGTGTGGATGGCCACCTGCACGCCCGTGGCGTCGGCCACGCGCAGGCACGCGTCGATGGCGGCGGGCGTCGTGCCCCAGTCCTCGTGGAGCTTGAAGCCCGAGGCCCCGGCGCGCAGCTGCTCGGTCAGCCCCTCGGCGCTGACGGTGTTGCCCTTGCCCAGCAGCGCGACGTTGACGGGCATGCCGTCCATCGACTCCAGCATGCGCGCCAGATACCACGTGCCCGTGACGGTGGTGGCCTTGGTGCCCTCGGCCGGTCCGGTGCCGCCGCCGATGATCGTGGTGACGCCCGCCGCCAGCGCCTCGTCCACGATCTGCGGGCAGATCAGGTGGACGTGCGAGTCGATCGCCCCTGCGGTGAGGATCTTGCCGTTGCCCGCCAGGATCTCGGTGGAGGGGCCGATCACCAGGTCGGGGTGGACGCCGTCCATCGTGTCGGGGTTGCCGGCCTTGCCGATGGCGGTGATCCGCCCGTCCCTGACCCCGATGTCGGCCTTCACCACGCCCCAGTGGTCGAGGACGACCGCGCCGGTGATCACCAGGTCGGGGGCGCCCTCGGCGCGGGTGGTCCTGGCCTGCCCCATGGACTCGCGGATCACCTTGCCGCCGCCGAAGACGACCTCGTCGCCCGCGCCCGGCCCCCTGCTCAGATCGTCGGTGACCTCGATGAACAGGTCGGTGTCCGCGAGCCGGACGCGGTCGCCGGTCGTCGGGCCGTACAGCATGGCGTACCGGGAACGGCCGATCGTCGGCTCAGTCATGCGAACCCCCGTCAGGTGCGCGTGTGTCGAGGGGCCCGGCCCATTCGAGGCGCAGGCCGGGGACGATCCGGCGTCCGGCGATCGGCACGAGCGCCACGTCGCGCTCGATGCCGGGCTCGAACCTGATGGCGGTGCCGGCGGGCACGTCGAGCCGCCTGCCCCACGCGGCGTCCCTGTCGAAGGACAACCCCGGGTTGGCGGCGGCGAAGTGGTAGTGCGATCCGACCTGGATCGGCCGGTCGGCGGTGTTGACCACGCGGAGGGTCACGCGCTCGCGGCCCGGGTTCAGCGGGATGGGATCCTCGCCGAAGACGACCTCGCCGGGCACCATGGGCTCGGCGCTCACTGGATGGGCCGGTGGACGGTGACGAGCTTGGTGCCGTCAGGGAACGTCGCCTCGATCTGCACCGATTCCAGCATCTCGGGGATCCCCTCCATCACGTCTTCGCGGCGGAGGACCTTGCGTCCCGCCTCCATCAGGTCGGCGACGGTACGGCCGTCCCTGGCGCCCTCCAGGAGGAAGGACGCGATGATCGCGGTCGCCTCCGGATGGTTGAGGCGCAGCCCCCTGGCCTGGCGGTCTCTGGCGACGCCCGCCGCGACGTGGATGAGCAGGCGTTCCTGTTCGTGTGGGGTGAGCCGCATGGCCGGACACTAGGCAACGACCGTTTCCGTGACGTGACATCGGCATTTCCGCTGTGTGTCGGCCGTTCGCGGGGCGGGAGATCTCGTCCGCCGGCCCGGCGGGTGAATTCACGGCAAAGGCTCTCCGGCGGTGACGGGGCTTCCCGGAGTTCATCGCGGTGCCCGCCGGGCGCCTTATACGGCCATGCCGGCCGGACCCATCATGTTGTTTCGGTGATGACCCGGTAAACGGCAATTAACAACCGCGACCTCGGCGGGAAACCTCACTCGATCACCTTGGCGGCAGATGGGTCGGTGCGGGGGCCGTATCGGCAAGGAGGATTAATTGCGGAATTCAGCTTGGCGTATCGGGACCGCGATGGCGGTCCTGGCAACCGGGCTCGCGGCCTGTGGTGGTCAGTCCTCGACGACCACGGGCGGCACGACGGCGGCGGGAGGGGACTCCTCCACCACCAAGGTCGGCATCCTGCACTCCCTGAGCGGCACCATGGCGATCAGCGAGGTCACCGTCCGTGACGCGGAACTGCTCGCGATCGAGGAGATCAACGCCGCCGGAGGCGTGCTCGGCAAGAAGCTCGTGCCCGTGGTGGAGGACGGCGCGTCCGACTGGCCCACCTTCGCCGAGAAGGCCACCAAGCTGATCGCGCAGGACAAGGTCGCCACGGTCTTCGGCGGCTGGACGTCGGCGAGCCGCAAGGCCATGCTCCCGGTCTTCGAGAAGCGCAAGGCCCTGCTGTGGTACCCCGTGCAGTACGAGGGTCTGGAGAGCTCGCCGTACATCTTCTACACGGGCGCCACGACCAACCAGCAGATCGTGCCCGGCCTCGACTATCTCAGGGAAAAGGGCAAGAAGAAAATCTTCCTGGTCGGCAGCGACTACGTCTTCCCGCGTACGGCCAACAAAATCATCAAGGCGTACGCGGCGGCGAACGGAATGCAGGTTCTCGGCGAGGAATACACCCCGCTCGGCCACACCGAATACAGCACGCTCGTGAACAAGGTGGTCCAGGCCAGACCCGACGCGGTGTTCAACACCCTCAACGGCGACAGCAACGTGGCCTTCTTCAAGCAGTTGAAGAGCGCCGGGATCACCGCCGAGCGGATGCCCGTCATGTCGGTGAGCGTCGCCGAGGAGGAGGTCAAGGGCATCGGCGTCGACAACGTCGCCGGCCACCTGGTGGCCTGGAACTACTACCAGACCACCGGCAACCCGGCGAACAAGAAGTTCGTCGAGGCATTCAAGGCGAAGTACGGCGCCGACCGGGTGACCTCCGACCCGATGGAGGCCGGCTACAACGCCGTCTACCTGTGGGCCGAGGCGGTCAAGAAGGCCGGCTCGACCGACGTCGAGGCCGTGAAGAAGGCCGCGGGCGGCATCACCCTGGAACGGCCCGAGGGCTCCGTCACCATCGACGGCGAGAACCAGCACATGTACAAGACCGCCAGGATCGGCGTCGTCGAACCGGACGGCCAGATCAAGGAGGTCTGGAACTCCGGCAAGCCGATCAAGCCCGACCCCTACCTCAAGACCTACCCCTGGGCCGGTGGTCTCGCCTAGCGGCGAGGCGGCCCACATGAACGTGGCCGGGTCGAGGGGGAGTCTCCACCCGGCCACCCACGACGGGTCCGGAACGCGGGCGCGACCCGACCGCGGACATGACCGCGGCGCGGAGACGCGGCGCGGCCCGCGTTCCGGAACCGATCGAAGGGACCAGGGGACCAGGGGACCAGGGGCGAGGACAGGCACGAGCACGAGGAGAGCCCCATCAGCGACAGCGACAGCGACACGGCCGCCCGGCGGCCGGCGAAAGCGACGCGGCGAGCGGAGATGACGCGGCGGGCGAAAGCGACGCGGCGAGCGGAGATGACGCGGCGGGCGGAGACGACGCGGCGGGGGGACACGCGGGGAAGGGCGGGGGAGGTGAGGCCGCGATGGAGGCCATAGTCAACCAGCTTCCCATCGGGCTCTCGATCGGGGCGGTGCTGCTGCTCATCGCGCTCGGCCTGACCTTCACGTTCGGCCAGATGGGCGTGATCAACATGGCGCACGGCGAGTTCATCATGGCCGGCGCCTACACCGCGTACCTGCTCCAGGGCTGGGCGGGACGCCAGGCGGTGCTGGTGGCGCTGCCGGTGGCGTTCGGCGTGGCCGGGCTCATGGGCCTGATCCTGGAGCGCACCGCGATCCGGCACTTCTACGGCCGCCCCCTCGACACCCTGCTGCTCACCTGGGGCGTCAGCCTGGTGTTGCAGCAACTCGCGAGGGACCTGTTCGGCGCCCCCAACGTGCAGGTGCGGGCGCCGGCCTGGCTGCAGGGCGGCTTCGGCATCCTGCCGTACAACCGGCTCTTCATCTTCGCGCTGGCCGTCGCCAGTGTCGTGGCGATCTGGGGCTACATGAGCCGTACGTCCCAGGGGCGCCGCATGCAGGCGGTCATGCAGAACCGCCGGCTCGCCGCCGTCATGGGCATCGACACCGGACGGGTGGACCAACTCACGTTCTTCATCGGCTCGGGCCTCGCCGGCGTCGCCGGGGTCGCGCTCACGCTGATCGGTCCCGTCGGCCCCGCCCTCGGCACGTACTACATCGTGGACGCGTTCCTCGTCGTGGTCGCCGGCGGCCTCGGGCAACTGCGCGGCGCGGTGATCGCGGCGGCCGCGCTGGGGCTGCTCAACTCGTACGCGGAGTTCTGGACCGACGCCAGCCTGGCCAAGGTCATCGTCTTCGTGGCGATCATCGCGTTCCTCCAGGTACGGCCGCAGGGCCTGTTCGTGCTCAGATCGCGGGCGCTGACATGACCACGACCGTGCGCGACGTCGTCCGGCTCGCGCCGCCGGAGCCCGGCCGGCCCTGGCTCGCCCGGCTTCGCGGGCCGGCCGTGTTCGTCCTGATAGCCGTGGTGGCGCTTGTGGTGGTGCCGCTGGTGCTGGAGCCCTTCCGGCTCGGGCTCCTGGCCAAGTACCTCTGCTTCGGCATCGTGGCGCTCGGCATCGGGCTGGCGTGGGGCCAGGGCGGCATGCTCACCCTCGGCCAGGGCGTTTTCTTCGGGCTCGGCGGCTACGCCATGGGCATGTACCTCAAGCTCCACGACGCCGGGGGCGACCTGCCTGACTTCATGGTGTGGAGCGGCGTCGAGAGGCTGCCCGCGCTGTGGATCCCGTTCGAGAACCCGATCTTCGCCGTCGCCTTCGCCGTCATCGGGCCCGTCCTGCTCGCGGTGCTGCTCGGGTCGCTGGTGTTCCGGCAGCGCGTGCGGGGCGCCTATTTCGCGATCCTCACGCAGGCGCTGGCCGCCGCGATGGTCATCCTCCTGGTCGGGCAGCAGGGCCTGACCGGCGGGACGAACGGCCTCACCAACTTCTTCGACCTGTTCGGGCAGGACCTGGCCGTCGACGGCACGCAGCGCGGGCTGTACGTCGTCGTGGCGGCCGTCCTCGGTGCGCTGTACCTGGTGGCCTGGCAGCTCGTGCGGAGCAGGTTCGGCAGGCTGCTGGTCGCGATCAGGGACGGCGAGGACCGGGTGCGCTTCCTCGGGTACAACCCGGCGACCGTCAAGACCATCACCTTCGCCGTCTCGGCGGGCATGGCCGGCCTCGCGGGGGCGCTGTTCGTACCCGTCGTCGGCATCATCTCGCCCGCGCTGCTCGGCGTCGTGCCGTCCCTGGAGCTCGTCGTGGCGGTGGCGGTCGGCGGGCGGTTCTCGCTGGCGGGGGCCGTGCTCGGCGCGGTGGTCATGGGGTACGCCAAGACCTCCTTCAGCGAGGAGTTCGCCGACGGCTGGCTCTATCTTCAAGGAGCGCTGTTCATCCTGGTCATGACGCTGGCGCCCAAGGGCGTCCTCGGCCTGGCCGCGACCGTACGCGACCTGCTGCCGCCGAGGAGGGCACGCGCATGAGCGGCGCGCTGCTGGAGGTGAGGGACCTGTCGGTGGTGTTCGACGGGTTCCGGGCGATCGACGGGGTCGACTTCACGGTCGAGCAGGGGGAGCTGCGCTTCCTCATCGGCCCGAACGGCGCGGGCAAGACCACGCTGATCGACGTGATCACTGGTCTGACCAGGCCGGCCGGAGGCTCGGTGCGGTTCGAGGGCTGGGACCTCGTCGGGCGCAGGGAACACGAGATCGTCCGCATGGGGGTCGGGCGCACGTTCCAGACCTCGGTGGTGTTCGAGCAGCTGACCGTCGTGGAGAACCTCGACCTGGCCGCCTCGTTCCGCCGGCCGCTGTGGTCGCTGACTCGGCGGCGGCGCGGCGTGTCCGACACCGTCGCCGCGGCGATGGCGACCACCGGGCTCGACGCGCTCGCCGCCCGGCCGGCCGGGGTGCTGTCCCACGGCCAGCGGCAGTGGCTAGAGATCGGCATGCTCATCGCCCAGCGCCCGAGGCTGCTGCTCCTGGACGAGCCGGTCGCCGGGATGTCGGGGGACGAGCGGGCGCGTACGGGCGAGCTGCTCACCGAGATCGCCAAGGATCACACGGTCATCGTGGTCGAGCACGACATGGACTTCCTGCGGCGGTACGCGTCCCAGGTGACGGTGCTGCACGAGGGGAAGGTGCTCGTGGAGGGCTCCGTCGACCAGGTCAGGGCGGACCCTCGCGTCCAGGAGGTGTATCTCGGCCGTGCCAAGGAAAGGGGCGGGGGCCCGGCCGTGGGTTCAGGTGCGAGTGAGGGTGCGCGAACGGGCGCCGGTGCCGGTGCCGGTTCGGGCACCGGAGAGGTGGAGTGATGCTGTCGGTACAGGGACTGGAGTCGGGGTACGGCAGGGCGCGCGTGCTGTTCGGCGTGTCGTTCGACGTGCGGCCCGGCAGCCTGGTCTGCGTCATGGGACGCAACGGCGTGGGCAAGACCACGCTGCTCAACACCGTCATGGGGGTGCTGCCCGCCACGGCGGGCACCGTCACGTTCGAGGGCAAGGACGTGACGCGGCTGCGGCCCCACGAGCGGGTGCGGCTCGGCCTGGGATACGTCCCCCAGGGGCACGAGACGTTCCCGCAGCTCAGTGTGATGGGGAACCTCCTGGTGACGGTGGAGGCCTCCCCGCACAAGGATCCCACCGCGATCGAGGAGGCCCTCACGGTCTTCCCCCGGCTCAAGCCGCTGCTGAAACGGCGGGCGGGCTTCCTGTCCGGGGGCCAGCAGCAGCAACTGGCCATGGCGCGGGCCCTGGTCACCCGCCCCAAGCTGCTGATACTCGACGAGCCCACCGAGGGCATCCAGCCGTCGATCATCCTGGAGATCGAGGAGGCCATCGAGCATTTGCACGCCTCCGGGCTCGCCGTGCTCCTCGTCGAGCAGTACCTCGACCTCGCGCTCCGGCTCGCCGACCGCTTCATCATCCTCGACGCGGGCCACGTGGTACGCGCTGGCGGCGCCGAGGAACTCCACGAGGAGGAGGTCCACCGCCTGCTGGCCGTCTGACCCGTCAGGCCGGCGACCGCCCCGCCCGCTCGGTCTCGATGGCGAGGTGGGAGTAGTGGTAGTCGAACGCCGGGCGCTCGGAGCGGATCGGCGGCAGGAACAGGAAGTTGTGCCGGGGCGGCGGGCACGACGTCACCCATTCCAGCGAGTTGCCGAAGCCCCACGGGTCGTCCACGGTCACCTTCGGGGCGTGTTTCCAGGTGAGCCAGATGTTGTACAGGAACGGCAGCGTCGAGGCCCCGAGGATGAACGCGCCTATCGAGGAGACCAGGTTGAGGGTCGTGAAACCGTCGCTCGGGGAGTAGTCGGCGTAGCGGCGCGGAAAGCCTTCGGTGCCGAGCCAGTGCTGCACCAGGAAGGTGGTGTGGAAGCCGATGAACAGCGTCCAGAAGTGCCACTTGCCCAGTGTGTCGTTGAGCATCCTGCCGGTGAGCTTCGGCCACCAGAAGTAGAACCCGGCGAACATGGCGAAGACGACGGTGCCGAAGACGACGTAGTGGAAGTGCGCGACCACGAAGTAGGTGTCGCTCACGTGGAAGTCCAGCGGCGGCGAGGCGAGGATGACGCCGGTGAGCCCGCCCAGGAGGAAGGTGACCAGGAAGCCGACGGCGAAGAGCATCGGTGACTCGAACGACAGGTGACCCCGCCACATCGTGCCCACCCAGTTGAAGAACTTCACCCCGGTCGGCACGGCGATGAGGAACGACATGAACGAGAAGAACGGCAGCAGCACGTGACCGGTGACGAACATGTGATGGGCCCACACCGCGGCTGACAGTCCCGCGATGGCGATCGTCGCCCCGACCAGGCCTATGTAGCCGAAGATCGGCTTGCGGCTGAAGACCGGGAGCACCTCGGTGATGATGCCGAAGAACGGCAGCGCGATGATGTACACCTCGGGGTGCCCGAAGAACCAGAACAGGTGCTGCCACAGCAGGGCGCCGCCGTTCTCGGGCCGGAAGACGTGCGCGCCGAGCTTCCTGTCGATCTCCAGCACCAGCAGCGCGGCGGCCAGCACCGGGAAGGCCAGCAGCACGAGCACGCTGGTGAGCAGGATGTTCCAGGTGAAGATCGGCATGCGGAACATCGTCATGCCCGGGGCGCGCATGCAGATGATCGTGGTGATGAAGTTCACCGCGCCGAGGATCGTCCCGAGTCCCGACATGACCAGCCCGACGATCCACAGTTCCTTGCCGATCCCGGGTGAGTAGGTGTCGGTGGACAGGGGCGCGTAGGCGGTCCAGCCGAAGTCCGCCGGGCCGTCGGCGTTGAAGAACCCGGCGATGACGATCAGGCCGCCGAACAGGAACAACCAGTAGCTGAGCATGTTGAGCCGGGGGAACGCCACGTCGGGGGCGCCGATCTGCAGCGGCATGATCGCGTTCGCGAACCCGGCGAACAGCGGGGTGGCGAACAGCAGCAGCATGAGCGCGCCGTGCATGGTGAACAGCTCGTTGTAGTGCTTCTGGGTGACGAACTGGAGTCCCGGCTGGGCCAGCTCGGCACGGATGATCATCGCCATCACGCCCGCGAGCAGGAAGAACAGGAAGGACGTGACGAGGTAGAGGTTGCCGATGACCTTGTGGTCGGTGGTGGTCGCCCAGCCGATGATGATCTGGCCCTTGCGGACGGGCTTGCGGGGCTCCTCCGTCCGGGGTGCCTGGGTGGACGTCACGGGACCACCCCCTCATGGTCGCGTAGCGCTCGCACGACACACCCCCCGCCACGGACTGACAATCGTGCTACATGTGGTTGTAGTTCGATTACAGCCTGCTAAAGCCGCCTATTGGCGAAACGAGGGGCAAAGACCCGACCGCGGCGGCCACGCTTTCTTGACGAAACCCTGGCCGTCGTACGCGCTTGGGGCCGGGCTCACTGGTCGTAGCCCTCGACCTCGTCGACGGGGCGCGGGGTGGAGAAGTCGGGGTCCTCGCCGAACTCCCGGCGCGCCTTGCGCTGCCGCAGGAGGTCCCAGCACTGGTCCAGCGCCTGCTCCAGCTCGCTCACGCGGGCCTTCTCGTCGTCGGCGGACACCTCTCCCGTGCCGACCCGCTCACGCAGAAGGTGCTCCTCCGCGATGAGTTCCCTTATCTTGGTGAGGATCTCGCCATCCTGCATCTCGTGCCTCCTGTCTCCATTCGGAGCCTACGGGGTGAAGGGCGGCCGGCACCCGGCGAGGGCCGGTAGGGGTCCGACCCCCGTGATCGGCCGTCGCGTTCCGGTGACTCCCCGGGGTCTGCTACGGTCTGGGTATGCTGCGCGGGCTGCTTCTTAGCTGCCGCGGCGAGGGCCTGTAAGAGGCCGGCTCCCTCGCCGCGGAGCGAGCCATGCGCGTCGGCCGCTTGAGGGTTAATCCCGGTGGCGACCTCTCTCTGATTCGTCAGACCAGTTCAGGTGTGAAGTCCTGACGTGTGCCGCCCCGGTTCCGAAACCGATCAGGAGCACGCGATATGTATCCCCAGCAGCAGCCCAGCCCCATGCCCTTCCAGCGCTACGAGGCGTTCGCCCCCGTACGCCTGGCCGACCGCACCTGGCCCGACAAGGTCATCGAACGGGCCCCCCAGTGGTGCGCGGTCGACCTGCGCGACGGCAACCAGGCGCTGATCGACCCCATGGACCCCCACCGCAAGCTCCAGATGTTCGAGCTGCTGGTCCGCATGGGCTACAAGGAGATCGAGGTCGGTTTCCCCGCCGCCTCGCAGACCGACTTCGACTTCGTACGGCAGATCATCGAGGAGGGCCGCGTCCCCGATGACGTGGTGATCCAGGTGCTGACCCAGGCGAGGCCCGAGCTGATCGAGCGCACCTTCGAGGCGGTGCGGGGCGCCAAGCAGGCCATCGTCCACCTCTACAACTCCACCTCGACCCTGCAGCGCCGTGTGGTGTTCGGCCAGGACAAGGACGGCATCACGGCGATCGCCGTCGAGGGCGCGAAGCTGTGCAAGAAGCTCGCCGCCCAGATGGGCGACACCGAGATCTACTTCCAGTATTCGCCGGAGTCGTTCACCGGCACCGAGCTGGAGTACGCCGTCGAGGTCTGCGACGCCGTCAACGACGTCTGGCAGCCCACCCCCGACCGCAAGGTCATCATCAACCTGCCGGCCACCGTCGAGATGGCCACGCCGAACGTCTACGCCGACCAGATCGAGTGGATGCACCGCAACCTGGCCTACCGCGACTCGATCGTGCTGTCGCTGCACCCCCACAACGACCGGGGTACGGCCGTCGCCGCCGCCGAGCTGGGCTTCCAGGCCGGGGCCGACCGCATCGAGGGCTGCCTGTTCGGCAACGGCGAGCGCACCGGCAACGTCTGCCTGGTCACGCTGGGCATGAACCTCTTCAGCCAGGGCGTCGACCCGATGATCGACTTCGGCGACATCGACGAGATCCGCCGCGTCGTGGAGTACTGCAACCAGCTCCCCGTCCACCCTCGCCACCCGTACGGCGGCGAGCTGGT
Source organism: Sphaerisporangium sp. NPDC049002 (assembly GCF_040649355.1). Lineage (NCBI taxonomy): Bacteria > Bacillati > Actinomycetota > Actinomycetes > Streptosporangiales > Streptosporangiaceae > Sphaerisporangium > Sphaerisporangium sp. NPDC049002. The sequence continues at coordinate 11,561 of NZ_JBEZFH010000003.1, forward strand.
CTACACCGCCTTCTCCGGCTCCCACCAGGACGCCATCAAGAAGGGCCTGGAGGCGCTGGAGCGCGACGCGACGGCGGCCGGGGTGCCGGTCGACGACTTCGCGTGGGCCGTGCCGTACCTGCCGATCGACCCCAAGGACGTCGGCCGCACCTACGAGGCCGTCATCCGGGTCAACAGCCAGTCCGGCAAGGGCGGCGTGGCCTACATCATGAAGGCCGAGCACGGCTTCGACATGCCGCGGCGCCTGCAGATCGAGTTCTCCGGCGTCATCCAGTCCCACACCGACGCCGAGGGCGGCGAGGTCACCCCCGCCCAGATGTGGGACGTCTTCAGAGACGAGTTCCTGCCGAACCCGGCGAAGCCCTGGGGCCGCTTCGGCCTGCTCGCCCACCGCAACGTCTCGCAGGTCGACGAGAAGGACGCCATCAGCGCCGACATCCGCGTCGACGGCCAGATCCGCGAGATCGAGGGCGTGGGCAACGGGCCCATCTCGGCGTTCGTCGACGCGCTGAGCAGCGTCGGGGTCGAGGTGAGGGTGCTCGACTACACCGAGCACGCCATGAGCGCCGGCAGTGACGCCAGGGCCGCCGCCTACGTCGAGTGCCAGGTCGGCACCCAGGTCCTGTGGGGCATCGGCGTCGACGCCAACACCATCACCGCCTCCCTCAAGGCCATCCTCTCCGCCGTGAACCGCGCCTCCCGCCCCTGATCCCCGACCCCTGAGCCGGCGCCCTCTCCGTCATGGGCGCCGGCTCACCGCCTTCGCGTACGCGACGAGGACCCAAACCGTCCCATCTATTAGACGAATGGGATGGTTGTTAATTGCCAGTTTGATGCGGAAGGCCGCCGTGACGTAGTCCGTTCATGAGGAGGGCGAGCAGGCGGTCGGCTTGGGCGGAGCGGTCGGGGGTGTCCTGGGCGGCCCAGGCGATGGCGCCGACCATCTTCAGCACATCCGCTTCGTCCGCAACGGCGACGACCATGCCTGATTGCCGCGCCCGTGCCAGCAACGCGGCCCCTACCTCGAACATTTCCGCATGCCAGGTCGATACCAGGCCATTCCCGTGGTCGAGCGCCGAGTTCATCACCGCGGCCGCCAGGCCCCGATAGGTCAAGGCATGCGTGAGCGCAGCACGCAACCACGTGGACAACGCGTCGAACTCGTCCTCGGCTGACAGCAGCCCGCGACCAAGGTCGACCAACCCGGCTATCTGCTCGGCGAGGACAGCCTCGATGAGATCCAGCCGAGCGGGAAAATGCCGATACAGCGTCCCGCTGGCCACTCCTGCCCGCCGAGCGATCTCGTCCAAGGAGGCGTCCACGCCGAACTCGGCGAACGCAATTCGCGCCTGCTCGACCAACTGCTCGTAGTTACGTCGGGCGTCTGCTCGCCTCGGACGCCCGGCACGCGACCGCGATTCGTGGCCTGCCAGCGCAATCACCACACCCTTGCTAACCGGGGACACAGTCCGCTACCGTGCCCCCATCTAACCGGACCATGCCTCACTTTACTGGCACGGCTCACCCCGAGCATGGAGGGGCCACCCCAATGGCGCTGACGGAACACGACCGGATCGACATCAACGACCTGATCAATCTCCATGGCCACCTCACGGACGCGGGCGAGCTGGACCGAGCGGGTGAGCTGTTCACCCCAGATGTCACCTATGACCTGGACGACTTCGGCCTCGGCTCGTTGCACGGGACCGCGGCCATACGTGAGGCCGCGCTCGCATTGGGCGACGCCAACCCGGTCGGCCACCACGTCACCAACATCGTGATCACCGAAATCGACGATCGCTCGGCGCGGGTCCGATCCAAAGGAATCGGCATCAAGGCCGACGGAACGGCCGGCAGTGTCGTCTACGACGACATCGTCACGCGCCAACCCGGCGGCTGGAAGATCAGCTATCGCAGGATAACCGCCAGGCGAGCGGCGCTCGGCGAGCAAGAAGCCGGTCCGCGTGAGGTTCTGGAGCGTTGGCGAAAAGCCTCTATCCGCCAGTCCGCCCATGACATGGGCCGTATGTACGCGGTCGACGCGGTCCATGAGTTCCCGTTCACACGCCCGGGCGTGCCGTCCCGGCTTGTGGGCCGGGACGAGATCGTGCGTTGGACAGCCGCAGTGTGGAAGACCAACACGTTCAAGTACGAGCGTTACCGCACCCTTGCCATCTACGACACCAACGATCCAGACACGATCATCGTCGAGCAGGAAGCCCTCGGGACCAGCGCGTCCACCGGCGAGTTCGCGCTTCCCAACATCGTTGTGCTCACCGTGCGCAACGGGCAGATCGCCCATCTGCGCGACTACGTCAACATCCTGGCAGCCGCAGCCGCCATGGGGCGCGATATGTAAAGGCTGAAACCGTACACGGAACCGAACGTGAGACGGGTGAGCGCGTCCAGTTGGTCAGCCCTGCGCGGGCCACACCTGTCCTGCTAGGTGGATCGACACATGCGTCTAGCATGTCGGCAGAGTAGCGTCCAACGTGCCAGCAGACCTCCGGCCAAAGTGGCAGTAACCTTGCGACCAGCGTGCCAGGAAACCGGCGGCCAACATGTCGTTGGAGGGTCCACTGTGTCATGCTGACCTGGTGGTCATCCCTTCGCAGACCCCTCTCGGCAGGGTTGTTCCTCGGCACGCGAGTGTGGCTGTCGGGGAGGCCCTGGCCGATACCCGCGTCGTGCTCGTCAATGGTGTGCGCCAGTGTGGCAAGAGCACATTGGTCCGGCTTCTGGCCAAGGACCGTGCGGCCGAGTGGCGCAATCTCGACACGCCTGTGGTTCGGCAGGCCGCCCTCACTGATCCGGCCGGTTTCGTCGCCTTCCCGGAACTCATGGTGATCGACGAGATCCAGCGGGTGCCCGATCTGTTACTGGCCATCAAAGAGCAGGTGGACACCCACCCGCGGCCAGGTCGTTATCTGCTGACCGGATCAGCGCGAGTGCTGGGCCTAAGGGCGCTTCCGGATCTACTGCCCGGCCGGATGGAGACCATCGAGCTCTGGCCCTTCTCTCAGGGCGAGATCGAGGGCACCGCCGACGGCTTCGTGGACGCCCTCTTCGCCGAGGGTGAGCGTCTCAGCCACACGTCGGCGGTCACGCGCAACGAGTACGCGGAGCGGATAGTCAGAGGGGGTTTTCCCGAGGCTGTCGCTCGATCGAATCCTCGGCGGCGAGAGCGGTTCTTCGACTCGTACGTGTCCGACCTCATCGCACGAGACGTGAGCCAGTTGGCGGAGATCGAACGAGGACCGCAGATGCGTGCCCTCGTGCGGCTGCTGGCCGCGCGGTCGGGTCAGCTTCTGGTCGCCAACGCGATGAGCACCGCCGCCGGGCTGTCCGCGACGACTGTCCATCGTTATCTGGCGCTGCTCGACGAGGTGTTCCTGACCAAGCGCATCCCCGCGTGGTCACGCAACATCAGCAGCCGTGCGATCAGTACACCGAAGGTCGCGTTCGTGGATTCGGGGGTGGCCGCGAACCTTCTTGGCGCCGACTCCAGGAGCTTGGTGCGACCAGAGGGTCTGTTCGGCCCCCTCCTTGAAGGGTTCGTCCTCATGGAACTGGCCCGCCAGCTGACCTGGTCCGAGCAGCGCGCCGAGTTGTTCCACTATCGCACCAAGGACCAGGTCGAGGTGGATGCCGTCCTGGAGAACCGCCAGGGCCAAGTGATCGGCATCGAGATCAAAGCATCATCGACCGTTCGGTCCGACGACTTCAGGGGGCTGCGACACCTGGCCGATCGCCTTGGTGATGACTTCATCGTCGGAGTCGTTCTTTACACGGGCACGCAGACCCACCCCATTGGCGATCGGATGCGCGCCATGCCGGTGAGCGCCCTCTGGGAAGGGCTCTGAGCATGCCCATCCGGTCGGACCCGGCCCCGATTCGTGACTCTCCGTGTTCGTGGTGTCACACTCCTTCTTGATCGTTTTTATCAGGAGGAGAAGGCATGATCCATAAGAGTGTGAAGTCGTGCGCCGCGGTCGTCCTGGGCGCGGGTCTGCTCGTGGCAGGCGCCACCTCCGCCGACGCGGCGGCTCCCGCCTCCCGGCGGAGCCTCGCGGGCCCGGTCCGGTCGCTGCCGCCCCAGCGGAACGTCCCCGACCTGGACGCGCCGGGCCCGGCCAAGCCCGTCTCCTATCCGCCGGACGGCCAGACCCGGCGACGGCCCGGCTACCTCACCATCCAGGCCCCCGCGCACACCCGTATCGTCGGCCTGAACCTGCGTTGCCCGGGGGCGGTCTGCCCGGACACGATCGCGCCCGACCGCAGATCGGCCACCGCCCAGCTTCGCGCCGGCACCTGGACCTTCGTCCGTCCCCTGGACGTGCAGATCGCGGCGGACGGTGACGCCCCGCTGGCCGGTGGCCGGTTCAGCGGCACCTTCACCCTGGACGGGGCCGTCCAGCCGCTGACGGTCATCATCAAGCCCGGCACGCAGGGCGCCTTGTCGGCGTATCTCAGGAACAGCGGCGGCACCGGGGTCAGGGTGGTCTTCCTCGACCACGGCAGCGCGACGGAGGCCTCAGGCCTCCAGGCGGAGGACGTCATCACGTCCTTCGACGGGGTGCGGACGCCGACGATCACCGAGCTGGACCACGCGCTGAGGGGCAAGCGCGCCCGGGCGACGTTTCCCGTCACCGTCATCCGGAGGGGTGCCGTGGTGAACCTCCAGGTCACGCTGGACCAGGAGGGCTAGTCACCCGCCGGAGGAGGCGCCGCGGTCCAGGCCCAGCAGCCGGGCCTGGACCAGGGCCGTGTGGTCGAACGTCGCGTCGCGGTCCTCCTCGATGACGCCCTTGTACATGCCGAACAGCTCGAAGCTGACCACGCCGTAGATGTAGGTCCAGGACTCCAGCGCACGCAGGATGAGGTCGTCGGGGAGGTCGACGAACAGGGCCTCGCGCAACCGCGCGGCGTCGGGCGCGAAGGAGGCGGGGGCGGGCGGGAGCCCGGCCATCGGCGACAACTCGCCCGCCACGTGGGCGTCGCGCAGGATGGCCCCCATGACGATCCCGTCCCGGGCGGCCGGCGCGGCGGTGTCCTGGGGCGCGACGTAGCCGGGCACCGGCGAGCCGTGGATCAGCGCGTACTCGTGCGGATGGGCGAGCGCCCAGGTGCGTACGGCCCGGCAGGCGGCCATCCAGCGGTCGAGGTGACGGTCGCGGGGGCACGCCGCGTCGGCCTGCTCGACGGCGGTGCCGACCGCGTCGAACGCCTCGATGATGAGCGCGGTGAGCAACTCGTCGCGGCTCGGGAAGTAGCGGTAGATGGCCGACGACACCATGCCCAGCTCCCGGGCGACGGCCCGCAGGGACAGCCCCGCCGCCCCCTCGACGGCCAGCTGGCGCCGCGCCACATCCTTGATCTCACTGATCAGCTCGGCACGGACACGTTCGCGCGCGGTACGGCTGGCGTTCATCCTCCCCACGCTACCAGAGCACTGACATGAAACGAGAGCGACGATCCCGAGACGGAGCGGTCCGGCCGTACCTGGACCCACCGGAAGGATCGGTCCGGATCCTTCCGCCAGAGAGACCGGCTTGTCGACGGTTCAGTCACGGCGGATGGTTGAGGGTCCTGGCGGGTCGGTGCGGGATCTGCCCTGACGATCACCAGCTCCGGCGCACGATCTTCTCGGCCCTTGGGCCCGGCGACCCTGGCCCGTAAGCTCGGAGCCGTCTCCCGCAGGTGACGAGAAGGAGCGCCCCATTTCCACCCCGCCCAGCTTCGCGGATTTGCTGCGCCACCATCGGCACGCGGCACGTCTCACACTGGAACAGCTCGCCGAGGCATCGGGGGTCAGTGCCCGGACCCTGTCGGACATGGAGCGCGGACGCAGCACAGGACCCCAGCACCGGACCGTCACCGCTCTGGCGCAGGCGCTCTCGCTCGGGGAGGACGACCGTACGCAGCTCATCGATCTGGCCCGAGAGGGCCGGCTAAGGGATCACTGGACGCGTCCGACCGGCCTGTGTGAGCCGCCTCGGACGGTTGACGACTTCACCGGCCGTGCCGGGGAGCTCGCCTGGGTGGAGGACTTCGTGCGCGCCGGCGACACGCCGGGTGCCGCCGGCGTCGCCCTCATCACCGGCTCTGCCGGTCTGGGCAAGACCACGTTCGCCGTCCGCGCCGCCCATGTCCTGCGGCCGAACTTTCCGGACGGAGTGTTCTTCGTCGACCTGTTCGGCATGTCTCCCCGGCCTGTCTCCGCGTACGACGCCCTGACGCAACTACTCCGTGCGCTCGGCACCGCCGATCGGCACATGCCCCACGACCCCCTGGAGCGCGCCTCGTTATACCGGTCGCTGCTGCGGGAGCGGCGCGCCCTGGTCGTGCTCGACAACGCCGGGTCGGAGGAGCAGATACGCCCGGTCCTTCCAGGCAGCGGCCGAAGCAGAGCGTTCGCGACGAGCCGGCGGCTGCTGGCCGGTCTGGAGGGTGTCCACAGGCTGAGTCTCGGCCCGTTGCCGCCGGTGGAAGCGGCCGAGTTGCTGACGGGGATCTTGGGCAAGCGTGGTTACTCGGACGGCGGAGCGGCGATCAGCGAGCTTGCTCAGCTGTGTGGCGGCCTGCCGCTGGCCCTGCGGATCGTCGGGAACCGGTTGGTCAGCCGGCCTGGCTGGCATGCCGCCGACTTCGTCGGCCGGCTGGCGGATGAGGAGCGGCGCCTCGACCAGCTCAGAGCCGGTGACCTCAAGATCGCGACCGCGTTCGGGATGTCCTACGAGCAACTCGCGGTGCCCGCGCGGCGGGTCTTCCGCCGGCTGGCCCTGGTGCCCGGCCGGGACTTCGACGCCGCCCTCGCCGCGGTGCTCGGCGGCGTCTCGGTCGAGGATGCCTGGGACGCCCTCGACGAGCTCGTCGACCTCGGCCTGCTGGAGGACGGCGCGTCGGGCCGTTACCGCTTCCACGACCTGGTCCGGCTGTTCGCCCGCGATCGGCTGCACGCGGAGGAGACCGGGGCCGGGCGCGACGCGCTCGCCGAGACGATGACGTCGTGGCTGCTGCGGATGGCCACCATGGCGGGGCGGTGGTTCGGCCCCCAGCCTGACCGTCCCGGCCGGTCAGATGCCGATCTGGAGGATTTCGCCTCCGCCGAGGAGGCCGAGCACTGGCTGCGCGTCAATGCGGACAACTGGCTGGGCGCGCTGCGGTACGCGTCAGGGGCGGCCCGGCACCTGGACGTCCTGGACTGCGCCGAGTCGATGCACTGGTTCTCCGACCGATGGATTCACGGGCCGCATTGGCGGGAGGTCTTCACGCTCGGCGCCGAGGCCGCCGCCGCACTCGGCGACACGCCGCAGCACGCCACGCAGCTCAACTATCTGGCCTGGGTGCACCTGGTGCCGCCCGTCGACCTGGAAGCCACGATGCGATACGCGGCCGAGGCGCTGGACCTCGCCATCCGCAGCGGTGCCACAGCACAGATCGCCTGGGCGCACCAGTACGCGGGAACGGCGCTGCTGCACCTTGGACGGACCGGCGAGGCCTTCGACTCCCTGACGAAGGCCTCGGAGATGTTCAAGGCCGACGCCGACATCGACGCCTACTGCCAGAGCCTGAGCAATCTCGGCGACTGCCTGGTCAGCGACGGACGCCATGAGGCGGCGCTGGAGCATCTCCTCATGGTGCGCGCCCTGCTGGACGACGAGGACTCGGGGATGTCACCGGACATCGTGTCGCTCACCCGGCCTCAGGTGCTGGCCCGCGTCGGCCAATGTCTCGGGCGGCTCGGCCGCAGGGCCGAAGCGATCACCACGCTGACCGAGGCGATCGCTCTCATGGAGCCGTTCCAGATGTTCGGTTCACAGGCGCGCGCCCTGGAGACACTCGCGGCCGTCCTCGCTGAGGACGGCCGGACCGAGGAGAGCAGCCAAGCCTACGCGCGTGCGGCCGAGGCGTTCGAGGCGATCGGTGACGCGGGGCCGGCCGGGCGCTGCCGCGACCTGGCGGACGCTCTTCGCTGAGCCGCCCAGAGCCGGTCGTCTCGGGATTTCTGCGTGCTGTTCTGCGTGGTCCGCGATCGTCCACGCGACTTGAATGAAGCACATTGAACAGGCATCGGGCCTGTTCGGCCAGCGCAGGAGCGACCATGACAACCATCACGAACATCGTGCTCGTGCACGGCGGCTTCGTGGACGGGTCCGGGTGGCAGGGCGTCTACGACGACCTCGCCACCGACGGCTTCCAGATCCGGATCGTCCAGAACCCGACCCTGTCGCTCGACGGTGACGTCGCCGCGACCCGCCAGGTCCTGGACGCGCTGGACGGCCCGGCCGTGCTCGTCGGCCACTCCTACGGCGGGGTCGTCATCAGCGAAGCCGGCACCCACCCCAACGTGGCGGCGCTGGCGTACATCGCGGCGTTCGCGCCCGACAAGGGCGAATCGGTCTCCACGCTCATCGCCGACCCGCCGCCCGGGGCGCCGGTTCCGCCGATCCTGCCCCCGCGCGACGGCTTCCTCTACCTCGACCGTGACAAGTTCCACGGCGCGTTCGCCGCCGACCTGCCCGCGCGGACGGCCGCGTTCATGGCCGACGCTCAGGTTCCCTGGGGTGTGGACGCCCTCGGCGGAGCGGTCACCGAGCCGGCCTGGCGGCACAAGCCGAGCTGGTACCTCGTGGCCATCGACGACCGCATGATCCCGCCGCCGGCTCAGCGCGCCATGGCCGAGCGCGCCGGAGCGTCGGTCGTCGAAGCCGTCGGCAGCCATGCCGTCTACGTCTCCCAGCCCGCCGTGGTCGCCGACCTCATCCGCCAGGCCGCCGCCTGACCGCCGAATCGACGTGACGCTCGTCGACAACCCGCGCCGCCGCTTCAGCCCAGGCGCGACCCCCTGAGTGCTGCCCCGGGAATCCCGGGGCAGCACTGTCCATGTCAGGAGCCCATGTGAGCCCCGCCTCCGACCCGTTGCTGCCCGGTACACACACCATGAGCGTTCAGGGCGTCCTTCAGCGCTTCCACGTGGCGGGCTCCGGCCCGCTCTGCCTCGTCCATTCCGGCGGGCCCGGGATCGGCTGGGAGTACCTGCGGATGCCGGAACTGGAGCAGCATCTGACGCTGGTCTACCTGGAGCCGATCGGAACCGGCGGATCGGGACACCTGTCCCGGCCGCAGGACTACCGCATCGACACCTACGCCCATTTCCTGCACGGCGTCGTGGAGCATCTGGGCGCGCCGAGACCGTTCCTGCTCGGCCACTCCCACGGCGGACTCGTGGCGCAGCGCTACGCGTTCACCCACCCCACCGTCCTGGCGGGCCTGATCTTGTACGACACCTCGCCACGCACGGGGGAGGAGTTCTGGAACCAGGCGCTCAGCAACCTCGACCTCCTCCCGGAGCGTCACCCCGGCCAGCCTGAGGCGGCCGGTATCCCGGAGGCTTTCCGGAAGACCTTGGCCGCCACCGACAACGAATCCTGCACCCAGGGTCTGCGTGCCGTCCTGCCTGCCTACTTCGCCGACTACTGGGCCCACGAGTCCGACCTGGCCCCCATCCGGGCCACCGTGCGCGCGTGGGTCGACCCGATGCGCGCCGGGGAGGACCCCTTCGACAGCCGCGACCGGCTCCGCGACATCACCGCGCCCACCTTGGTCATCAGCGGGGGCCACGACTTCGTCTGCGGACCCGTTTGGGGACGGCTGCTGCACGAGGGCATCGCGCGCTCTCGGTTCGTCCTGCTGAAGGACAGTGGCCATCTGGGGCATCTCGAAGAACCCGGGGCTTTCACCTCGGCGATCGTCGATTTCGTCCTCGGTGCCGGCCGGCCGGTGGATTCCCGCACGCCGGCTCCATCTGCGGCGACTTCTGGTCGTTCGGCTGCTCGGCCCTGGATCCAGCGGACTCGATGATCCATCGCTCGTGAGGAGAGCGTTGGGTTAATTCGAGAGCAGTGCTCTTGACTACACGTGCTCTCTTGAGAGAGCATTGCTCTCGAAGCGGAGCGATGTAAACCTCACAAGCGGGAGCGCGAAGATGTCGGCCATGTCCAAGGGCGCCAACGCCGCCCTGATGTTCTTCCTGGAGCTGAGCGTCTACGGGGCCGTCTGCTACTGGGGTTTCACGTTCGGCTCCGAGTGGTGGCTGAAGATCCTCTTGGGAGTCGGCGGTCCTGTCGTGTTCGCGGTCGTATGGGGCGTCTTCGGGTCGCCGAAGGCGAGCCTCCCGGTGCACGGTCTGGCCCGCGCCGCCCTGGAGATCGTCTGGTTCGGCGGTGGCATCGCCGCCGCCGCTGGCGCCGGCCTCATCACCACGTCAGTGGTGTTCGCCGCCCTCTTCGTCGTGAACGCGATCCTGCGGATCGTCTGGAACCAGGTCTGAGCACGACCCCCCGAACAGATAGGAAGGTCGAATCATGGGCAAGCACGTCATCGTCGGCGCCGGGCAGGTCGGCTCGCAGCTCGCGGAGTCGCTCGCGGCGGGCGGTCACGAGGTCGTCGTCGTCACCAGGTCCGGATCCGGTCCGGCCGTGGCGGGGGTCACCCGGGTGGCGGCCGACGCCGGGGACGCGAGCCGGCTCACCGACCTCGCGAAGGGCGCCGACGCCCTCTACAACTGCGCGAACCCGCGGTACCACCGCTGGGCGCAGGACTGGCCCCCGATGGCGACGGCGCTGCTGACGGCGGCGGAGCGGAGCGGGGCCGTGCTGGTCACCCTCGGCAACCTCTACGTGTACGGGCCGGTCGACAGCCCGATGACCGAGGATCTGCCCCTGGCCGCGCCCGGGACGAAGGGGCGGGTGAGGGCGAAGATGTGGGCCGACGCGCTCGCCGCCCACCAGGCGGGGCGGGTACGGATCACCGAGGTACGCGGATCCGACTTCTTCGGGCCGGGGATGTCCGACCAGTCGATGTTCGGTGACCGCTTCGTCGCGCCGCTCCTGGCCGGGAAGACGGCGTGGATTCCCGCGGACCCCGACCAGCCGCACAGCCTGACGTATCTTCCGCACACCATCGCCTGGCTGCGCACCGCCACCCCCACCAAATGATCACCACGCCTCCCAGCCGGCGTACGCCCCATCCCACCCGCGATTTCGCCACCGCTGGCGCCGTCTCACCGCTCATCAACCCGACCGCCGATGACCTCGTTCACCGTGCGATCTCGTAGCCAGGACCCTACGCTGTGTAAGCGAAAGTGGATCGGGTCCTCTGCGGTGACATCAGAGTGTCGCGCACGGAGACTCGGAACGTGATCGATGAAAGGGCGCACGCCGGTGCATCTGCGGCGGGGCGCCCTATCCGGTGAATGGTCGATCGGCGATGATGATGACGGGCACGGCAAGGGGAGGAGGAACGCGACATGGACGACATCAGGACCCAGGCTGGTCTGCTGAATCAGAGCGATGCCGCACGCTTCCTCGATATCCGGCAGCAGACCTTCAACCGCTGGGCGCGGGGTTACGAACGGGGAAGTCCGCTTCTGCATGTCCTTCCCTTTGCCGGGTCGCGGGAGGCGACCGTGCCGTTCGTGGCCATGGCCGAGGCGTACGTCCTGGACGCACTGAAGCGGGCGGGAGTGAAGCCGCACAAGATTCGGCCGGCGCTTCAACGGCTGCAGAAGGAATTCGGGCACGAGTACGCCCTCCTTGCTCCCGAGTTGGCGACGGACGGCATCGACGTTCTCTGGGACTTCTCACGCACCAAAGCCGGTGCGGGGCTCATCGAGGCCAGAACCGGTCAGCATGTGATCCGCGAGATAGTGACCGACTACCTCGACTACGTCATGCGTGCCGAGGACGGCTTTCCCGGGAGTCTGCGCCTGCGAAGCTGCCTTCCCTCGAATGTGGTGGTCGACCCGCTTCGGGCGTTCGGGCAACCTATCTTCGCCGGTACACGCACGCGGGTAGCAGAGGTCGCCGCCATGATGAAGGCAGGCGAGGCGCCCGAGGTGATCGTCGATGAGCTCGGAGTCACGCTCGACGACGTCAGAACCGCCACCCGCATCCTCCTGGGCCACGCCGCCTGAGTTCTATCTCGATGAGAACAGCGTCAGCCGCAGCGTGCGCAAACTGCTGTCAGGCCTGGGGTTATCAGGTCCATACGCCGGCCGAGTTGTTCGGATCGCGAGACAAGGCACTCGGTGCGCCTGATGATCAATGGCTCCCGATGGTCGGGCAGCACGGCTGGGTAGTGATCGCGTCGGACATCCACATCTTCCAACGCCCGCATGAGCATCAGGCCTACCTCAAGGCCAAAGTCGTGGTGTTCCTTCTGCCGGGGGAGTCGAAGGTCGAGGAGCGCACGACATTGATCGCGCACAATCTGTCCGCGATGTGCAGTGAAGCCAGTCAGTTCCGCTCGGGCGTATGGCGGCTGACGTCGCGCGGGACCGAGCCGTACGTCGCGCCGGCAGCCAAGGAGAAGGGCGTCCGGCGCTCCAAGACGTGACATGCGAATCCTCTGGTGGCTTGCTCAGCCGGTCGACCCAGGGTTTCGTGACCGCCGGGCACGGTGGTGGCGGTGGCGGCCGTAGTCTCTCGGGATGGAGACCACGCGCGTGGCGATGATCGGGCTCGGGGACATCGCTGAGAAGGCCTATCTGCCGGTTCTGGGGGCGACTCCAGGGATCGATCTGCTGCTCTGCACGCGGAACAGGGCGACGCTCGACCGCCTGGGGGAGGCCTATCGCGTCCCGGCCAGGCACACCTCGGTCGAGCAGGTGATCGACGCCGGGATCGACGCGGCGTTCGTGCACGCGGCGACCCGGGCGCATGTGGAGATCGTGGAGTCGCTCCTGCTGGCCGGTGCGCACGTGTACGTCGACAAGCCGATCGCCTATGACCTGGCCGACGCCGAGAAGCTCGTACGGCTGGCGAGCGAGCGCGGGCGGTCGCTCATGGTGGGGTTCAACAGGAGGTACGCCCCTGGGTACGCGGGGCTGCGGGAGCTTCCGCGTGATCTGATCATCATGCAGAAGAACCGGGCAGGGCAGCCGGACGACCCACGCCGGGTGGTCTTCGACGACTTCATCCACGTGGTGGATACGCTGCGATTTCTCGCGCCGGGCGATATTTCGGAAATGTCGGTAGACCTGCGGCTCCGTGACGGGCTTCTGGAACACGTGGTCCTTCACCTCTCCGGACCGCCCTCTGGTGGGGGTTCCTCGTTCACGGCGATCGGGATCATGAGCAGGGTCAGCGGGGCGAGCGAGGAGACCTGCGAGGTGATCGGCGGTGGCGGCAAGCGCAGGGTCGTCAACCTCGGCGACGTGGCCGACCACTCCGGCGGGGAGACGGTGACCCGGCGCGGTGACTGGACCCCGGTCGCCCGGCAGCGCGGCATCGAGCGGCTCTGCCACGAGTTCCTCTCCTCGGTGCGGGACGGCCGCGTCATCTCGGCCGAGGACGCCCTCGCCACCCACGCCGTGTGCGAGGACATCGTCGCCCAGGCCCTCGGCGCGAAGGGCTCCTGCTAGGCGATCCTCTCGGAGGGCGCAGGGGCTTTCGGCGGTGAAAGACACACCCCTCACCCGTCCGGCACGCGGGGGAGGGGTGTGCCATGGGACGGGGAGGGGCATGTCGCGCGCCGGCCGGTTACCGGTTCAGTGCGCTGCCGCGGCCGTCGGCCCGTTCAGGATTACGGGCCCGGCCACAGGCGGGAGGAGAGGCCACTCGTCTCATGATCGGTCGCGCGAGATCAACGGGAGGAGAGGTACTGGGCGCCGAGGGCGCGGAGGCGGGTGTGGGCGGACTCGTAGACCTCCGGGCCGCCGAGGTACGCCTTCGGGAGCTTGGCGACCATCGTGTAGTTGGTGTCGCACACGTTGCCCACGGGAGCCTCGGCGCCCTGGCTGATCAACTGGTAGGCGTCCAGCTCGTCGAGCCCGGTCAGCGACGCCGTCCAGGTGACGAGGTCGTGCTGGCTGATCCGGTAGGCGTCCTCCAGCGGGCGCGCCGAACCCGTCGACATCAGGTGCCCGTCGTCCTCCAGGCGCGGCCACGGAGTGGCGACGCCCTTGATCAGCTCGACGGCGACGACGGTGTTCATCGCCGCCTCCACCGCCGTGCCGCAGACCTCGCCGTGCCCCTGGCGGCAGTGCCCGTCACCGATGGAGAACAGCCCGCCCTCGACGTTGACGCCCAGATAGACCGTGACCCCGGCCCGCAGCTCGGGGGTGTCCATGTTGCCGCCGTGGGCGTCCGGCGTGATCGTCATCCTCGCCTCGGAAGCGGCAGGGGCGACGCCCACGGTGCCGTGCATCGGGTCGAGCGGCATCTCGACGCTGAAGTCGCCGCGCCTGGCCCGGTAACGCACGACCCGCTTGTCCACGTCGACCTCGTACAGCCACACGACCTCTTCGAGGGGCGGGTGCAGCATCGCCGTGGTGTGGGTGGCGGTCAGCGCACCGAAGTGCGGGAACGTCGTGGAGACCGCCCAGTCGCGTGCCGGTTCGATGGAGACGAAGTGCAGCGCGAGCGTGTCGCCCGGCTCGGCCCCCTCGACGTGGAAGGGCCCGGTGACCGGGTTCAGGTACGGGAACTCGCACACCTTCGAGGGGAGGTCTTCGAAGCCGCGCACCCGTCCGCCGAAGCAGTCTTCGGTGAAGAGCTCCACGACCGTGCCCGGCTTGATCCTGCCCACGGCGGGACGGCCGCCGAACGTGTAGGACAGTTCCTCGGCGCTGGGCTGGTAGGAGACGACGTTCACTCGGAGACCTCCGTGTTGATCGCGGACAGGGTGGGACGCCGGCCCATCATGTAGCTGCCGGCGAGGACGAGGACGCCGATCGCCAGCCAGACGAAGCCGAGCACCTGGGCGGCGACCTTGGCGTTGATGACGACGTAGAGCAGGATCAGGAAGCCGATGGCCGGGGCGACGAGGTGCCGCCACCAGTCGCGGCTGCCCTTGCGCACGACGTAGTGCACGACCACGGACACGTGCAGGGCGAGGAACGCCGTCATCGCGCCGAAGTTCACCAGCGTGCCCAGCAGCGTGATGCCGTCGTCGCGCGAGCTCATGTACAGCCCGAGGGCCAGGGACACCACGGCGACCAGGAAGGTGGCGTTGACCGGCACCTTGTGCTTCGGGTGGACCTTGCCGAGGAAGCTCGGGAGCTGGCGGTCGCGGGCCATCGCGAACAGCAGGCGCGAGGTAGCAGCCTGGGCGACGAGGGAGTTGGCGAAGCCCCAGGCCACGGCGGTGGCGACGGCGGTGAGCACGCTCAGCCAGTGGCCGCCCGCGTACGCGGCCGTGTCGTAGAAGGCCGTGCCCGCCGGGTCGCCCTTGGTGAGGAGCTCCTCGCGGTTGGGCGCGAGCAGCGCGGCGACCCAGGTCTGCACGACGAACAGCACGCCCGCCAGCGCGAGCGCGTAGATCATCGACCGGCCGAGCTTCCGGGTGTCCTCGCGGCTCTCCTCGGCCAGCATCGAGATGCCGTCGAAGCCGAGGAACGACAGCACCGCCACCGACACGGCCCCGAACACCAGCGGCCAGGAGAACGTCGAGGAGTCGAACAGCGGGCTGAGCGCGTTGCCGTGCCCCTTGCCCTGCGCGAGGGCGACGAGCCCGATGACCAGGAAGACGGCCAGCACGATCAGCTCGGCCACCAGCATGATCTTGTTCATGCGCGCGGTCATCTCGATGCCGAGGTAGTTGACCACGGTGTTGAGCACGATGAAGCCGATCAGCCAGCCCCAGATCGGCACGGCCGGGACGAACGACGCCATGGCCGCGCTCGCCACGAGGTACAGCAGGGCGGGCACGAGCACGTAGTCGAGCAGGATCACCCAGCCCGCGAGGAAGCCCACGGGGGCGGAGATCCCGCGTCCCGCGTAGGTGTAGACCGAGCCGGCCATCGGGAAGGCCCGCGCCATCTGGGAGTACGACAGCGCCGTGAACGCCATCGCGACCATGCCGATGACGTAGGCCAGCGCCACCATGCCGCCCGAGGCCTGGAAGACGCCGCCGAAGATGCCGAAAGGCGCGATCGGCACCATGAAGATCAGGCCGTAGATCAGCAGGTCGGTGAAGCTCAACGACCGCTGCAACTCCTGCTTGTAGCCGAAGCGCTCCACGCCGGGACCGGCGCCCGGCGGGGACGCGGACGATGGCGAGATATCGGAGGGAGAAGACATGGACGGCTCCTTCAAACGCGGGGGCAGAGCCGTACGATAGGGGTATTCCTTGAAAACGAAAAGATTTCCATTGAAAGTTTTACGCGCCGGTCACACCGCACCCGCCGGTCACACCGCACCCGCCGGTCACACCGCACCTGCCGGTCACACCGCACCTGCCGGGCACACCGCGCGGGCCGGGCACGGTCACACCGCCCAAGCCGGTCAGACCGTACGGGCCGGTGATGGTCACGCCGTACGGCCCGGCCTAGGCGGAGGTCACCATCTGGAAGTCGAGCCCGTCGGCCCGTCCCACGTAGACCCGCTGCCGCACGTGGCGGTCGGTGAGGGTGAGGCGGCCCCGGCCGCTGGTGATCGTGGTGCCGTCGGCGACCGCCTCGATCGCGGGGACGGCGAGGCTGCCGGCGCGGCCCGCCAGCGCCGCGAGCATGAGCACGCCCTCGTAGCAGCCGTGGCCGTGCCCGTTCAGCAGCGGGGCGGACGGGCCGAACCGCCTGGCGTAGCGCTCGGCCAGGCTGAGGTTGGCGTCGGTGGCGATGCTCCCGAAGTAGCCCATGGCGGCGTACAGCTCGCCGGTGGAGTCGCCACCGATGGCCAGCAGGCCGTGCTCCTCCAGCGCCCCGCACAGCCGCGCGCATCCGAGCCCGCTCGCCGTGAAGGCCCGGTTGAACGTGACCAGGTCGCTGCCGATGAGGTTGAGCAGCACCGCGTCGGGCCGTACGGCGGCCAGCTCCTCGATCAGCGGGGCCATCGCGGCGGTGCCGGACGGGACGAACCGCTCGCCGACGACGGTCGCGGACCGCGCCCGGATGTGCCGGCGCGCCGAGGCGTGGACCAGGCGCGGCCAGACGTAGTCGTTGCCCAGCAGGAACCAGCGCTTGGCACTCCGGTGGTCGATCAGCCAGTCGAGACCCGGGCCGACCTGCCGGGACGCCGGCTCGCCGAGGAAGTAGACCCCGGGGTCGCGCGCGCGGCCCTCGTAGGGCGGCGTGTAGACGAAGGGGACCGCGCCGCCCAGCGAGCGTTCGATGGCGACGCGCACGTCACTGGCGTGGGTGCCGACGAGCGCCTGCACGGCTCCCGCGCGCACCAGCCCGTGGACCTCGCGGGCGACCTGGGCCGGGCTCCGGCCACCGTCGACGAGGACCAGCTCGACCGGCCTGCCGAGCACGCCTCCTGTGGCGTTGACCTCGGAGGCGGCCAGCATGGCGCAGTTGATCGCGCACGGGCCGAGAAGGCCGAGCACGCCGGAGACGGGCACCACCAGGCCGACGCGGAGCGTTTCGGCCCTGAGCAGGTGAGCTTCAAGGGGGTCGATGACCACCGTGACGGGATCGGCCACGTGCAAGAGTATCCTCCTTGCGCACTCACGGACGAAGGGAGCCTCGATGGTGACGGCGGAGTCCGATGAGGACGGATGGGCGCGGCGATCGTCCGTGAGATCGGCCGGGAGCGGCGGGGGGCGGGAATCGGCCGGGGACGGCGGAGGGCGGGAGACCTCCGTGCGATCGGCGACGACGACGGGGCTCGGGTCCTCGCTGGCGTACCTTCTGAGCCGCGCCGAGCGGAGCGTCAACCGGGACCTGGCCTCGGTGCTCGCCGCCGAGGAGGTGACCGTCGACCAGTGGCGGATCCTCCAGGCGCTCGCCGACGGCCGGGGTCACACCATGGGCGACCTCGCGGAGGCCGCGCTCATGCCGCACCCCACGCTGACCAAGGCGGTCGACCGGCTCGTGGAGCGGGCGGTGGTCTACAGGGGCCATGATCCGGCAGATCGCCGCAGAGTGGCGGTTTTCCTCGCAAATCGGGGCAATGACCTTCTGAGCCGCCTGGAGGCGGGCATCGCCGAGCACCACCGCGCGATCCTCGCGACGTACGGCGCCGAGCGCACCGAGCGGCTCATGCACGAGCTCGAACTGCTGGTCAGGTCCCTCGAAGGCTGACCTCCACCAGGGCGAGTTTGCGCATATGGTTCATAACGCTGCTCCAAAGGGGAGGTCAAGTGCCCGACTTGCTGGTAGGGCCGATGCTGCGGTACGTCGACGAGACGAGCGCGTCCATATGGGTCGAGACGAGCGAGCCGTGCGAGGTCACGGTCGCGGTCGACGGCACGCACGCGGCCGACCGCACCTTCACCGTGCACGGTCATCACTACGCGATCGTCGACATCGAGGCCACCGGGGCGTACACCGTCGAGCTCGACGGGGAGCGCGTGTGGCCGGTCGAGGGCTTCCCCGACAGCCGGATCTGCCCGCTGGAGGAGCTCAGCCGCGTGGTCTTCGGCTCCTGCCGGACCACCGTCCCCCACGACGAGGCGCACGTGGCCACCCACGGCGTCGACGTGCTCCGCGAGTACGGTCAGCGCCTGC
The DNA here is from genome assembly GCF_040649355.1 of Sphaerisporangium sp. NPDC049002. NCBI lineage: Bacteria > Bacillati > Actinomycetota > Actinomycetes > Streptosporangiales > Streptosporangiaceae > Sphaerisporangium > Sphaerisporangium sp. NPDC049002. Next base: position 30,015 of record NZ_JBEZFH010000003.1, read on the forward strand.
TGCAGGGGGAGGACCTGCCCAGCCTGGTGCTCTTCCTCGGCGACCAGGTGTACGCGGACGAGCCTTCGCAGGAGATGCTCGACTTCATCCACGCCCGCAGGCAGGACGGGCCTGACGAGATCGTCGACTTCGAGGAGTACGCCGAGCTGTACCGGCAGGCCTGGACCGACCCGGTGGTCCGCTGGGTCCTGTCCACCGTGCCCAGCGCGATGATCTTCGACGACCACGACGTTCGCGACGACTGGAACACCTCGGTGGCCTGGCGGGAGAAGATGGCCGAGGTGCCGTGGTGGTCCGCCCGGATCACCTCCGCGCTCGGCGCGTACTGGGTCTACCAGCACCTCGGCAACCTCTCGCCGTCCGAGCGCAAGGCCGACCCCATGTACGCGGAGCTCCACCGGAGCGAGGGCGACGGGGCCGCCGCCCTCGACGCGTTCGCGAAGAGGGCCGACGAGGATCCCTCCTCGACGCGGTGGAGCTACACGCGCGACATCGGCAGGACCCGCCTGATCATGCTCGACACCCGGTGCGCCCGGCAGCTCGACCCCCGTCGTCGCCGCATGCTCGACGACGAGGAGTGGAACTGGTTCACCGAGCACGCCACCGGCGACCTCGACCACCTGCTCATCGGATCCTCGGTCCCGGTCTTCCTCCCGAGCGGCATCTTCGACGTGGAGAGCTGGAACGAGGCCGTCGCGGGCGGGGCGTGGGGCCGCAGGGCGACGGCCTGGGGCGAGAAGATCCGCCAGGCGCTCGACCTCGAACACTGGGGAGCGTTCCGCCGGTCGTTCGAGGAACTGGGCGGCGTGCTCGCCGACGTGGCCGCGGGGCGCAGGGGAAGGGCGCCCGCCACCATCGTGCTGCTCTCGGGGGACGTGCACTACTCGTACCTGGCGGCGGCGGGCCCGGCGTCCGCCGACCTGGAATCCGCCCGAATCTACCAGGCGGTCTGCTCGCCGATCCGCAACCCGCTGAGCCGCACGCTGCGCCTCGCCAACGTGATCGGGTCGTTCGGGGTGGCCAGCGTCATCGGCGGCGTCCTCACCCGTACGGTCCGGTTGCCCCGGCGGCGCCTGCGCTGGAAGATCACCAACGGCCCGTGGTTCCCCAACGCGCTCGCCGCCCTGGACCTCGACGGCCGCTCGGCGGAGCTGCGCTGGCACACCGCCCGCCCCACCTTCGAGGAGCTGACCAAGGTACGGCTCGCGCCCTGAGGCGCGAGCCGAACCCGGCAGGCGAACGACGCCCTACTTGGCCGCCAGCTCGGAAAGGACGGCGGCGAGCTGGTCGACGGCCCAGTTGAGGTCCTCTTCCGAGACCACCAGCGGGGGCGCGAGGCGGATCGTTGAACCGTGGGTGTCCTTGGCGAGGACCCCGCGCCGCATCAGGCCTTCGCAGACCTGGCGGCCGGTGCCGATCGAGGGATCGATGTCCACGCCCGCCCACAGGCCCCGCCCGCGTACCGCGACGACGCCGTGGCCGCCCTGGCCGGCCGGCCCGATCAGGGCGCTCAGCCTCTCGTGCAGGAGCGCGCCGAGCTCCTTGGCCCTGGCCTGGTACTCGCCGGTCCCCAGCAGCTCGATGACGGCGTTGCCGACGGCGCAGGCCAGCGGGTTGCCTCCGAACGTGGAGCCGTGCTGTCCGGGCTTGATGACCCCGAGGACGTCGGCGTTCGCGACCACGGCGGACACCGGGACCACGCCCCCGCCGAGCGCCTTGCCCAGCACGTACATGTCCGGGACCACGCCGTCGTGGTCACACGCGAAGGTGTCGCCGGTGCGGCCGAGGCCCGACTGGATCTCGTCGGCGATCAGCAGCACGTTGTTCTCGGTGCAGATCTCCCTGACCTGGCTCAGGTAGCCGGTCGGCGGCACCAGCACGCCCGCCTCGCCCTGGATGGGCTCGATCAGCACCGCGACCGTGTTCTCGTCGATCGCGTCGTGGATCGCCTCGGCGGAGCCGTACTTCACGATCGTGAACCCCGGCATCGCGGGGCCGAAGCCGTCACGGGCGTCCGGGTCGGTGGAGAAGCTCGCGATCGTGGTGGTACGGCCGTGGAAGTTGTCCTCCATGACCACGATGTTCGCCTGGCCGGGGGCGACGCCCTTGACCTCGTAGCCCCACTTGCGGGCCACCTTGATCGCGGTCTCGACGGCCTCGGCGCCGGTGTTCATCGGCAGGACCATGTCCTTGCCGCACAGGTCGGCCAGCCCCTGGCAGAAGTCCGCGAACTGGTCGTGGAAGAACGCCCGGCTGGTCAGCGTGACCCGCTGGAGCTGCTCCTGGGCCGCCTGGAGGATCTTGGGGTTGCCGTGCCCGAAGTTCAGCGAGGAGTACCCCGCCAGGCAGTCGAGGTAGCGCCTGCCCTCGACGTCGGTGACCCAGGCGCCACGCGCCTCCCGCACGACGACCGGCAGGGGGTGGTAGTTGTGCGCGCTGCGCCGCTCGCTGAGCTCGATCAGTTCCTGGGTTCTGCTCATGTGCGGATCTCCAGAGTGCAGCACTTCGGACCGCCGCCGGCCTTGCGCAGTTCGCTCAGGTCGACGGGGATGACGTTGAGACCCCGGCGCTTCAGCTCCTGGGACAGCTCGCCCGCCTCGACGTTGACGATCACGTTGTGGCCGTCGCTGACGGCGTTGAGCCCGAGCACGGCGGCGTCGTCGGCGGAGGCGAGGACGGCATCGGGGAACATGTGCCGCAGCACCTCCTGGCTGCCCGGCGAGAACGCGCCCGGGTAGTACGCCACGTTGCGCCCGTCGATCGGGAACAGCGCGGTGTCGAGGTGGTAGAAGCGGGGGTCGACCAGGTCGAGCGTCACCACGGGGCGGCCGAGGAACTCCTGGGCCTCCTTGTGCGCTGTGATCGCCGTACGGAAGCCGGTGCCGGCGAGGATCACGTCGTCGAGGGTCAGGAAGTCGCCCTCGCCCTCGTTGGTCTGCGTCGGCTCCATGGCCGGGCCGTACCCGTTGGCGGTGAACCAGTTGAGGTAGGCGGGTCCCTCGGCGGTGCGCTCGGCGGTGGCGAACTTCGCGCCGTAGACCCGGCCGCCGACCACCAGGGCCCCGTTGGCGGCGAAGACCATGTCCGGCAGGCCGTCGATCGGGTCGATCAGGCTGACCGTGTGGCCCAGTTCCTCGTAGACGTCCTTGAGACGCTCCCACTGGCGGACGGCGGTGGCGGCGTCCGCCCCCGCGCTCGGGTCCATCCAGGGGTTGATCGCGTACTCGACCGCAAAGTATTCGGGACGACACATGAGGTAATGCCGGCTGTGGGCCATCTATCACTCCGTCGGAAACGGCTGGTCAAGGATGGCTTCAGCCTAGGAACGGCGGCAGGTCCGGGCCAGGCGCGGACCTTGCGCGCTCGCGTGGATCGGTTGCGTTGTCAGCCGTGCAAGCGGTGATTTGTTGCGTATGGGCGGAAAGCCGTTTAAGTGGTCACAACCAGATGGTCGTGCGGGTTACGGGATGTTTCATCGGTGTGTCGGCGCGTGCCGTGGCGCCCCACCGGCCTCAGACCTCATGGGGCGCTCCGTTACGTGAGTGAGGGGGGTCGTCGATGAGGCGGGAGAGCACGATCGCGCTCTTGGTGCGTACGACGAACGGCTCGGAGGCCACGCGCTCGATCACCTGCTCGACGTGCCGGACGTCCTTGGCGCGGATGTGCAGCAGGGCGTCGGCCTCGCCGGTGATCGTGCAGGCGGAGATCACCTCGGGATGGCGCGCGACGGCCATGCCGATCTCGGCGGGGGAGGTCTTGCCCCGGCAGAAGAGCTCGACGTACGCCTCGGTGGTCCAGCCGAGTGCCGAGGGCTCCACGCGCGCGGTGAAGCCGGTGATGGCTCCGGTGCTCAGCAGTCGGTCGACCCGCCGCTTGACCGCAGGGGCCGAAAGCCCGATTTGATGCCCAATTTCGGCGTATGTCGAGCGAGCGTCCTCGACCAAGGCTCCGACAATCGCACGATCAAGCGCATCCAACTCCACGGTGCCTGTATACAGCCGCTTCGCCTCCGGTACACAGTTAGTAGTCACTCCAAAGTTCAAGTAACTCCAAGTTTGGTCTGTTCGTCCTCGCCGGCGTGGCCGCCGGCACCCGGCGCTTCCAGCGCGAGAACGCCTGACACATGCGAAAGGCCGGGTGGAGAAGGGGAGCCCCCTTCTGCACCCGGCCTTTGCCGCGTCCTGTACTCGTGCGGGTCCTACCCCCTGTCGGCCTCGCCGGTCGCCTGCTCCAGGGCGTCCTCGGGGGATGCCTCCAGGTCGTCGGAGGCCTGGGCGAGGGCGCTCTGCTTGTCGAGGCCGACCCAGCTCTTGACGCTCTCGATGGCGAACAGCACGCCGAGGTACACCGACATCACGGCGACGACCCAGGTCAGCAGGCCGAGGGCCGCGCCGGCGCCGAGGAGCAGCAGCCGGACCTCCCAGCCGAGCCCGGCCTGGAACACCCACGGAGCCGGCCAGATGCTCTGCCGCGTGCGGTACACCGTGTCGTAGGTGTGGTAGCCGACGACGTAGATGAGCACGAACAGCAGCCACTTGGGCGTGCCGGCGGCCAGCCCGAGCACGATGACCGTCAGGAACTCGGTGCCCCTGATCAGCGGCGGCACCAGCCAGTCGAACCTGCCGAGGTGGTCGCGCGGCGCGGTCGGCACCATCAGCGCCACCATCACCAGCACCGGGAGCAGCATGACCGCCCCCTTGGCGGGCGCGGCGCCGTCGCCAAGCACGCCGGTCACGCCGATGGCGATCACGGCGAGCAGCGAGGCCAGCCCGGCGGGCACCGGAGGCAGCCCCGGGCCCATCTTGTCGCGCAGCAGCGCCACCAGGGGCCCGTCGTCGCGGTAGGCGAGCAGGCGGGCCGTCTGGATCCGGCGGCGCTCCTCGTCGGGATCGGGAACGGGGGCGGCTGCGGCCTGCGGATGGGTGATCATGCGAGCGACCTCATGAGACGTCCGGTGAGGGTGTAGGTGGCCGCGACGCCGCCCCAGATCACGAGCGTGAGGAACGTGACCCGGGGCTCGAAGATGGCCGCGGTGATCGCGATGGCGGCGAAGCGCTCGCCGATGGGGAAGACGATCATCTTGCGGGCCCAGTGGACGGCGCGGAACCGCCCGGCCTGGGTCCACAGCTTGAGCAGCCCGCGCACGCCGGTGCTGCGCGAGGCCCGGCGCTGCTCCAGCGCCTCACGGAGCGGCCGGTCGTCGGTGGCGGTGAGCGCCAGCGTCGGCAGCGGCACGGGCGGCTTGCGCCGGTTGGCCGCGCCGAAGGAGAAGTCGAGCAGGTGCCGCACCGACTGCACCGACAGCGCGACCAGCGCCAGCGTCCACACGTCGCCCTGACCGGCGACGATGGAGCCGACGGCGAGGCCGGCGAACACGATGTACTCCTTGGCGCGGTCGAACGTGGCGTCCAGCCACGCACCCAGCACGCCGAACTTGCGGGCGTACCGGGCCACCTGGCCGTCGACGCAGTCGAACACGAAGGCGAAGTAGATCAGCAGGCCGCCCGCCACCCAGCCCGGGCGCGTGCCCGTGGCGAAGGCCAGCGCCGAGAGCACCCCGAGCGCGATCGAGATCAGCGTGACCTGGTTGGGCGTGAGGCCCCGCCGGGCCGCCCACCGGGCGATGAAGCGGGAGTAGGTGCTGACGAAGTACGTGGTGAAGAAGCCGTCGGCGCCCTTGACCGCGTTGTTCAGGCGGGCGCGGTCCTCGTCGAACTCCGACATCGCGGCCACGGCCGCGTCGGCCTCGGTCTGGGAGCCGACCCGGGAGAAGAACAGGTCCCTGCGGCCGCGGGTGCCGACGGAGACGCCCCTGCGGACGAGGCCGAGCACGATCAGCTGGACCAGGTCGTCCTCGGGGCCGAACAGGTGGGCCAGGTCGGCGAGCTCGCGGGCCGTCTCGGCCAGGGTGGCCGCGTGGCGCTGGTGCAGGTGGAGCGGGCCGAGCGCCACCGCGTTCGGCCGGGTGACCTGGTGATAGGCAGAACCGGCGGAGATGACGCGCGAGCGGCCCGCGCGCAGCCGTACGGGCAGGCCTTCGAGGACGCGGTCGCCGATCTCGGGCTCGGCCTCCTCGATCGGGATGTCCGGCTGGATCGGCTCGCCGTGCTCGTCCTCCTGGCGCGGCTCCTTGACGATCAGCGCCAGCGCGCCCCGCTTGGACTTGGTGATCTGGTAGATCAGCTCGTCGTGGATCACGACGCCGGCGGGGATGAGGAAGAGGTTGTCCGTCGTGTGCTCGACGGCGTCGGCCAGTGCGCGCAGATCCCCGGCCAGGTCGCCGGACTCCACGACCGTGCCGGGGAACGACCGGTAGTCGCCGGCGTCGCCCTGACGGACGAGGGCGACGGGCTCGGGGTCCATCGAGGCCACTTGGCCGTGCAGCCGGGATAGGACCGTGGGCGAGCCGGGTAGCGACGTCAGCACCAGGCGACCGGGCGGGACGTGCTTTTCGGGAGAACCGATCGGGCCGGGCGATGCGCCCAGCAGGACCACGCGGGTCATGTCACCCTTTCAGGCAGCGTGCGGGGGGCGGAGGCGATTAACAGGGGGTGTCGCCAGGGAGCAAAGTTTAGTGACTGTTCTTCCAAAGGATGGCATCCATGGTTGACCCGAGATCGATTCGTCGCTTGCGGGTGTCACATCCTGTTTCGTGTGTCCCTGGGTTCCCTTTCGATTCGTGGTCTCACCTGGGGGAAGCCGGTGCCGGGCTCGCCCGGCGGCCGCATCGGGCCGGCATCCGATTCGTCCTCGGGCTGCGGCACGTCCCTAGACTGGGCGGGTGAACCTCTACCGTGACGAGGGCGTCGTGCTGCGCACCCAGAAGCTGGGCGAGGCCGACCGCATCGTCACGATCCTGACCAAGCGCACCGGCAAGGTGCGGGGGGTCGCCAAGGGGGTCCGGCGCACCACCTCCAGGTTCGGCGCGCGACTGGAGCCGTTCACCCACGTCGACCTGCAACTCCACACTGGGCGCTCGCTCGACGTGATCACGCAGGTCGAGACGCTCCGGCCGTACGGGGAGTCGCTGGTCTCCGACTACCCCCGCTACACCGCGGGCACCGCCATGCTGGAGACCGCCGACCGGCTCACGGTGGGCGAGAAGGAGCCCGCGCTCCGGCAGTTCCTGCTGCTGCTCGGCGGGCTGCGCACGCTCGTCGAGGGAGGCCACGAGGCCAGGCTCGTCCTGGACGCCTACTTCCTGCGGTCCCTCGCGGTCGCGGGCTACGCGCCCGCGCTCGACTCCTGCGCCCGCTGCTCGACCCCCGCGATCAGGGCCTTCGCCATCGCCGCGGGCGGCGTGGTCTGCGGCGGGTGCCGCCCGCCGGGGGCCGCCGTGCCCGCCGCCGAGACGATCGGCCTCATGATCGCGCTCATCCGCGGCGACTGGGACTCCGCCGACGCCTCCGAGCAGCGGCACCGCACCGAGTGCAGCGGCCTGGTCGCGGCATACCTGCAATGGCACCTCGAACACGGAATACGCTCGCTACGACATGTCGAGCGCGTCTGAGCCGCGCCCGGCCCTCCCACGGACACCCAGACAGACACACCCACCCACCTCCCGACAGACACGCACAGGAGAAACCGACCGTGAACGTCCGCCCGCCCACCCCTCACCCGTCCGGGGCGGTCCCGCCCCCGATCCCGCGCGAGCTGGTCCCCCGGCACGTGGCGATCGTCATGGACGGCAACGGGCGCTGGGCGAAGGCGCGCGGGCTCCCGAGGACCGAGGGTCACAAGGCGGGTGAGGCCTCGCTGTTCGACGTGATCGAGGGGGCCATCGAGCTCGGCGTCCCCAACCTGTCGGCCTATGCCTTCTCCACCGAGAACTGGCGCCGTTCCCCCGACGAGGTCCGCTTCCTGATGGGGTTCAACCGCGACGTGATCCGCCGCCGCCGCGACGAGCTGCACGCCATGGGCGTCCGGGTGCGCTGGGCCGGGCGGCCCGGCCGGCTCTGGAAGAGCGTCATCAAGGAGCTCCAGGACGCCGAGGAGATGACGCGCGACAACCGCACGCTGACCCTGCAGTTCTGCGTGAACTACGGGGGCAGGGCCGAGATCGTCGACGCCGCGGTGAAGCTGGCGCAGGACATCGCCGCCGGCAGGGTCAGGGCCGACAAGGTCTCCGAGCGCACCTTCGCCCGCTACCTCGACGAGCCCGACATCCCCGACGTCGACCTGTTCGTACGGTCCTCCGGCGAGCAGCGCACGTCCAACTTCCTGCTCTGGCAGTCGGCGTACGCCGAGATGGTCTTCCTCAACCAGCTCTGGCCCGACTTCGACCGCCGTGACCTGTGGCAGGCCTGCGAGGCGTTCGCCAAGCGTGACCGCAGGTACGGCGGTGCCCTCCCCAACCAGGTCTGAGCACTCGGGCAGGGCGCTCAGAGGGAGCAGTCGCAGCACGCGCCGTCGCAGGCGCACGTGCCGCAGCCGTCGCAGGACCGCAGGTAGCAGCGGTCGTCGCAGGGGCGGCCGTTCCTCTTGCTCCACCTCGGGCGCCACATCCCGCAGGTGAAGAAGGTCGCCACCCCGGCGGCGGACTTGCGGACGAACCCGGGGCGTTCGTAGGAGGCTCCGGGCGCCGTGAGGGCGAAGGTCCGCTCCACCGCCCGGCTCACCTCGGTGCCGAGCAGCACCTGCACCAGGTGCCGGTCCTCCAGTTCCACCTCGCGCAGGGCGAGGTCCAGGCCGTGCGCGGCGTCGTCGCAGAGCCGCCAGGCCTCCTGCCGGGTGGCGCCGGTCGCGGTGAGCGGGTTGAACGCCCCGCGCGCGTCGTCGTCCGCCTGGTCCTCCACCGCGTCCAGCAGGTGGGCGATCCGACCGAAGAACCGGCCCGCCTCGGCCAGCGGGGCCGCGTTGCCCGCCCTCCCCGACAGGGTGGCCGTGTGCGCGAACGCGGCGGCCACCGCGTCCTCCGTGGGCCTCGTCAGCTCCATCAGCGTGGCCACGGCCCCACCCCTGAAGTCGTCCCTTCCCTCCGGGGCGAGCACACCGGGGGCCCCGGGCGCGGCGAGGCGGCGTTCCAGGTCGAGCTGGCGGTCGATCGTCGCGGTCAGCACGCCGGCGTCGAATCCGACCGAAGTGCCCATGCGGGCGCCGGCCGCCTCCCACCGGGCCGCCAGGAGCCTGCGGGCCGGGCCGGTGCCGGGGGCGGCGTCGCCGTCCGCCACGTGGTCGCGGAGCTTGCCCGCCGCGAGGACGAGCGAGACCGCGGCCGCCAGCCGTACCCCCTCCGCGCGGGCGTCGACCACGTCGGCCTGCCTGAAGCCGCGCAGCGCGCACGGCCCGGCCGTCCGGTGCGGTGAGGCGGCCGTCCCCTGAGCCTCGGTGAGCACCGAGATGATCAGCCCGTCGTAGTTGGTGGCCAGCCGGGCGCCCTGGCCCTGTCCGTCGCGGAGGGTGAGGCAGAGCCCGCACAGGTGCGCCAGCCAGGCGCGGTGCAGCGATGGGCAGGAGTGTTCCCCGCAGGGGCGAATGATCCCGAACATCTTGCCTCACATACTTCGGGAGATCTGCGGACCTGGTCCGCTTCTGTCGCGCCAGAATCTACCGGTCCGCACCCCGCGCCGCCTCAGCCTCGCGGGGGACTTCTCACGCCCTGCGGCGGGCGCGATAGGCGGCGACGTGCATGCGGTTGCCGCAGGTGCGGCTGTCGCAGTAGACCCGCGAACGGTTGCGGGACTCGTCCACGAAGACCTTGTCGCAGTCGGGCGCGGAGCAGGTGCGCAGGCGTTCCCACTCGCCCTCGACCAGCAGGTGGGCCAGCGCCACTCCGCAGTCGGCGGCCAGGTGCTCGGCCACCGAGGCCCCGGGGGCGAAGTAGTGCACGTGCAGGGGGAAGCCGTCGTGCTCGGTCAGGCGGGCCGTGATCTGGGTGCGGTCGAGCAGGACGTTGAGCCGGGTGACCGCCGTGGCCGAGTCGGGAGCGGTGAAGACCTCGTGGAACGTCGTGCGCAGGGCGCGCACCTGCTCCAGGTCGGCCGCGCCGACCACCTCGATGCCGCTCATCTCGTGGCGCTTGACGAACGCGTCGAGATCGCCGGTGCCGGTCAGGCCGTCCGGGCCGCCCGTTTCGGGCGCGGTGTTGACCAGGTCGGCCACGGCGGCGAGCGAGCACACCATGTCATGGCTGAATGGCATGGTCTCTCCTGTTGGACGTGGTGCGGGCGGCGGCACGGTCGCCGGGGGGCGCGGAAGCCGCTCGCGCTCCGGACTCCCGGTCCCGGAAGCGTATCCGGTCGGGGGGCCCGTACAAGATTGCTCCAGGGAGAGACGTCCGGGACGTGGCCAGGAGGCGGCCGGTCCGGGACGGACGGCGAACGGCCCGCCGGGGACGTACCCGGGGGCCGCCGGACCGGCGGTCAGCCCGCCGAGGCGATGGCCGAGCAGGAGGGGCAGGTGCCGAAGACCTCCACGGTGTGCGTGATCGCCGTGAAGCCGTGCTCGGCGCCCACGCCCTCCGCCCACCGCTCGACGGCGGGCCCGGCCACCTCCACCGTACGGCCGCAGTGGCGGCAGACCAGGTGATGGTGGTGGGTGCCGGTGGCGCAGGCCCGGTAGACCGACTCGCCGTCGTCGGTGCGCAGCACGTCGATCTGGCCGGAGTCGGCCAGCGCCTGCAGGGCGCGGTACACGGTGGTGAGCCCGATCTTGGCGCCGTCGGAACGCATCTGGGCGTAGATGTCCTGCGCGCTCCGGAAACCCTCACTGTGGACGAGGATGTCCCGCACGGCGTCTCGGCGGTTCGTCATCGGCTGCACTCCCATGCACGGCATGACCACACGTTCATGTACTGGGCCTGTGTACGGCATGACCGTACGCTCATGTACTGGGCTCCTGTGAACGACCTCGCCGTACGAATCTACCCACGCCGAGGGCCAGGACGAAGCCGGCGAGCGCCAGGAGCACGATCGCGGCCCCCGGCGCGACGCTCGCGTAGAACGCGGACGTGAGCCCCCCGACCGTCGCGATCACACCGAGCGCCATGGCCAGCAGCATGGTCGTGGTGAAGCCGCGCGTGACCTGCTGACTGGTGGCCACCGGGACCACCATCAGGGCGCTGACCAGCAGCAATCCGACCACGCGCATCGCGATCACGACGGTGAGCGCGGCCGTCACCGCGATGAGCAGGCTCAGGAAGCGCACCGGCAGCCCGTTGACCCTGGCGACCTCCTCGTCCTGGCAGAGCACGAACAGCTCGCGGCCGAAGATCACCACCACGCCCAGAACGAAGGCCGCGAGCACCGCGATGACCCACACGTCCTCGGCGGTGACGCTGCTGATCGAGCCGAACAGGTAGGAGGTGAGCGTGGAGTTGCTGCCGCCGGGGGCCAGCCCGATGAGCAGCACCCCGCCCGCGATGCCTCCGTAGAACAGCAGCGCGAGCGCGACGTCCCCGGTCGTACGGCCGCGCGCGCGGACCAGCTCGATGGTCACCGCCCCGAGCACCGCCACCGCGACGGCGGTGAGCACGGGCGCGGTCCCGGTGAGGAAGCCGAGCGCCACGCCGGTCAGGGCCACGTGGCCGATGCCGTCGCCGAGCAGGGCGAGCCGCCGCTGGACGATGAAGGTGCCGACGGCGGGAGCCGCCAGGCCCACGAGCAGCGCGGCGATCAGCGCGCGCCACATGAAGTCGTACTCGAACATCTCGATCACTGCGTGGCCCCCGGGCTCATCGGCCCGCCGGACACCTCGTAGGCATGGGGACGCGCCTGCTCGTGGCCGGGGTGGGGGTGGCAGCTCGTCCCGTCCGGCGCGCCGTCGAGGACGGGGCCGTCATGACGGTGGCCCGGCCCGGCGGGTGGCGCGCCGTCGTGCAGGACGCGGCCGTCGCGCAGGACGACCGACCGTGTGATCAGCGGCGCCATCGGCCCCAGCTCGTGGGCGACCAGCAGCACGGTCTTGCCCTGCTCGACCAGCGTCGCGAGCGTGGCGGCCAGGTGCCGCTGGCTCTCGGCGTCCACGCCGGCCGTCGGCTCGTCCATGACGAACGTGTCCGGCTCGCCCGCCAGCGCGCGGGCGATGAGCACCCGCTGCTGCTGGCCCCCCGACAGCCACCCCACGGGGTCGCCGGCCCGTCCGGTGAGACCCACGGCGTCGAGCGCACTGGCCACGGCCGCCCGGTCCCCCGCGCTCGTACGGCGCAGCCGGCGCTGCCGGGCCACGCGGCCGGAGCCCACCACCTCGCGCACGGTGGCCGGCACCCCTCCGCCGACGGACAGGCGCTGCGGCACGTAGCCGATGCGCCACCAGTCGCGGAACCGGCCGGGCGGCACGCCGTACAGCTCGGCGGAGCCGGCCGACAGCGGCGTCAGGCCGAGAAGGGCCCGGATGAGCGTGGACTTGCCCGATCCGTTGGCGCCGAGGACGGCCACCACCTCGCCCGCCTCGATCCGCAGGTCGATGCCGCGCAGCACGGGCCGCCCGTCGAGGCTGACATGGCCGGCCGCCATCGCGAACGCGACGGGCGCGGCTCCCGGCGACTGCGCCGGGGCCACGCCGGTCGCCTGTGCTGATCGCGTCATGAGCATCCAAGTGCGGTGCGGAGAGCGGAGAGGTTCGCGCGCGCGGCGGACAGGTAGTCCCCTGCCGGGGGACGGCTCTCGATCGGGTTGAGAACCGCCGTCGTGGCGCCGACCTCCTTGGCGAGGACTTCGGCGACCTTGGGGCTGACGAGTTCCTCGGTGAAAATGGTAGTCACCCGCTCCCGCCTCGCGACCCCGGCCACCTCGGCCAGGCGGGCGGGGGAGGGCTCGGCCTCCGGGTCGACGCCGCTGACGCCGACCTGCTTGAGCTTGTAGCGGTCGGCCAGGTAGCCGAAGGCGGCGTGGCCGGTCACGATCGTGCGGCTGGAGCAGGTGGTCAGCCCCTGCCGGAACTCCTTGTCCAGGGCGCCGAGCTCCCCGGCCGCCGAGTCGGCCCGGCCGGTGTAGGCGGCGGCGTGCGCGGCGTCGGCCTGTGCCAGCCTCTTGCCGAGCTCGGTGACCACGGTGGCCAGCCTGCTCGGGTCGAGCCACACATGCGGGTCGTAGCCGGGCCCCCCGTGGGCGTCCTCGCCCTCCTGGTGCTCCTCCGCGCCCGCCGGCAGCGTGGTGATCGTGGAGGCGGCGTCGAAGGCCCGGTCCTTGGCGTGCTCCTGGACGGCGTCGTCGACCGCCGGCTGGACGCCCTTGACGTAGACGATCAGGTCGGCCCGCTCGATGTCGGCGATCTGGCGCGGGGTCAGCTCCAGGTCGTGCGGCTCGACGCCGGGCTGGGTCAGCCCGGTGACCGTGACGTCCGATCCGCCGACGCGGGTGGAGATCCACTCAAGGGGATAGAAGGCGGCCAGAACCCTCGGCTTGCCCGTGCCCCGCTCGTCCGCGGAGGCCTTGGTGCCCGCCGAGCACGCGGTCGCGGCGAGGAGAGCCCCGGCGCCGAGGAGGAGGGAGATGGCGCGAGGGCGCCGGTATGTGGACGGCTTGCGCCGGTTGTATCCGGACGAAAAGGGCATCACGCGCACAAGTATGCGCCAGAATGAAAACCGTTGTCAAAATCGTTGCTGGGCGCGTCCCTCAGAACAGCCCGAAACGGGCGGCGGCGACGGCGATCAGGAACGTCGCGAGCGCGACGCGCAGGATCCGGGCCCCCGTGCCCAGCGACGGCCACGACATGTACGCCAGCCAGCCCACGAAGCCGATCACCGGCAGGACCGCGACGCCACCCCGCCAGTCGGCCACGGCGAACCCCACCAGTAGCAGGATCACCAGGACGACAGGGAGGACCCAGCGCGGCAGCCCGTACAGGAAGACCAGCGGGGCCGCGCTCTTCTGCTCCACCGTGCGGCGCAGGCCCGTGGCCCCCGGCGTGAGGAAGTGCTCGCCCCGGGGAAGGGGCCGCGACGCCGTGCGACCGGCGCCCGTACGGCCGGTGGGCCGCCCGCGCTGCGCCAGCGGATGGTCGGGCACGCCACGCTTCGGCGAGGAGGACGAGGACGGCGAGGAGTCGCTGGGATCGTGCTTGTCGGCCACGCTTCGAGCCTAACGTCGGAGGGCTTCGTCACGGCACCCTATGCGTACTGGCATGCTGAACGGCATGCTTGCCCTCATCAGGTACTCCGTCCCGGACGCGCGGGCCGACGAGTTCGTCGAGAAGGCCACGTCGATCCTCGGCACGCTCGCCGCCCAGACCGGATATCTCGGCGGGCACGTCGGAAGATCCGTGGACGAGCCCGACCTGTGGGCGGTCGTCAGCGAGTGGGAGGGCGCCGGGTTCTACCGCCGGGCCCTGTCGGCCGCGCGCATGGAGATGTATCCGCTCATGACACTGATGATCAATGAGCCAAGCGCCTTCGAGGTTCTGGTCAGCAAACCTTGAACCGCGCGCCAGGGGCGGCTTGGCCCTGGACGCCGATTGTGGGCGGGTCGCGTCACCGGTTCCCCTAAGCTTGGGGGTGATCGGGCAGGTGACGCGCCCTCTGATCGATAAACCCAACCCCGACCGCCAGCCGGATGGAGATTCTTGATGGCCCGCCGTACCGACATCATGGACACGATCGTCAGCCTCGCCAAACGCCGCGGGCTCGTCTACCCGTCGAGCGAGATCTACGGAGGTCTGCGCGCGTCCTGGGACTACGGTCCCCTCGGTGTCGAGCTCAAGAACAACGTCAAGCGCGAGTGGTGGAAGTCCATGGTCCAGGGCCGCGACGACGTCGTCGGCCTCGACTCCTCGGTGATCCTCGCCCGCGAGGTGTGGGAGGCCAGCGGCCACGTCAGGGAGTTCGTCGACCCGCTGACCGAGTGCCAGTCCTGCCACAAGCGCTACCGCGCCGACCACCTCGAAGAGGCGTACGCCGAGAAGCACGGCGGCAAGGCCCCCGAGAACGGCCTGGCCGACCTGACCTGCCCGAGCTGCGGCACCAAGGGCGCCTTCACCGCTCCCCGCATGTTCAACGGCCTGCTCAAGACCTACCTCGGCGCCGTCGAGGACGAGTCCGGCCTGGCCTACCTCCGGCCCGAGACCGCGCAGGGCATCTTCATCAACTACCTCAACGTGCAGCAGTCGTCCCGCAAGAAGATCCCGTTCGGCATCGGCCAGATCGGCAAGTCGTTCCGCAACGAGATCACCCCGGGCAACTTCATCTTCCGCACCCGCGAGTTCGAGCAGATGGAGATGGAGTTCTTCGTCAAGCCGGGCAGCGACGAGGAATGGCACCAGTACTGGATCGACCAGCGCTTCCAGTGGTATGTCGACCTCGGCATCAACCGCGACAACCTCCGGCTGTACGAGCACCCGAAGGACAAGCTGTCGCACTACTCCAAGCGCACCGTCGACGTCGAGTACCGCTTCAACTTCACCGGCTCCGAGTGGGGTGAGCTGGAGGGGGTGGCCAACCGCACCGACTTCGACCTCACCACCCACGCGGCGGCCTCCGGCACCGACCTGTCGTTCTTCGAGCAGGACTCCGGCGAGCGCTACGTCCCGTACGTCATCGAGCCCGCGGCAGGCGTCGACCGCTGCACGCTGACCTTCATGATGGACGCGTACACCGTCGACGAGGCGCCCAACGCCAAGGGCGTCATGGAGCAGCGCACGGTCATGCGGCTCGACCACCGGCTCGCGCCGGTCAAGGCCGCCGTGCTGCCCCTGTCGCGCAACTCCGACCTGTCGCCCAAGGCCCGCGACCTCGCCGCCCAGCTCCGCCGCCGCTGGAACGTCGAGTTCGACGACGCGGGAGCGATCGGCCGCCGCTACCGCCGCCAGGACGAGATCGGCACGCCGTTCTGCATCACGGTCGACTTCGACACCCTTGAGGACCAGGCCGTGACGATCCGCGAGCGCGACTCCATGGCCCAGAAGCGCATCGCCCTCGACCAGGTGGACTCCTACCTGCGCCAGCACCTCAACGACTGAGTTCCGCTCCGGGCGGCGCCCGGTCCCACGACGGGGCCGGGCGCCGTCGGCGTTTCGGTCCGGCCTGTTCGCGCTGCGTCTCGTTCCGGCGGGTGATGCGCGTCGCCGTCTTCGGCGGGAGGCGCTCATCGCCGTCGGTTTCTCGGCGGGCGATGTGCACGCCGTGGCAACCGCCGGGCCACGGGATGGTCACCGCGCGGGTCGAGAATGGTCGCTCTCCATCCTTCGAACGTGGGGGGTTTCACGTGAGCGGCACCGGCCACACCGGATACGACTGGTTCTCGCGCGGCGACACGGGCTACTGCTTCACCTTCGTGCGCGACCTCACGCCGGAGGAGGCGCTGCGCCGCGTCGGAGTCGAACCGCTCACCGACGAGGACGACGAGGACGACCTGCTGGAGGGCCTCCTGGTGGCGGAGCCCTGCGAGGGCGGCGCGCTGCTGATCGAGGAGAACGGCTACGCCGCCACCATGGACCAGGTCCTGCGTCCCCTCTCGGCCGGCACGGTGGTGGTGAGCGTGTTCCGCAACGTGAACTTCGACCAGACCTTCGTGCTGTACGAGGGGGGCGAGGAGATCCTCAGCTTCGACCCCCAGTTCCCCGGCGACTCCCGATCGGGCAGCGAGCCCGACCGCCACCTGGTGGAGATGCGCGAGCTCGGCCTGGTCACCGCCGACGGCGAGGACGGCCCCAAGGCGGACGTCACCACGGCGCTCGTCCTCGCGGAAAGCCTCACCGGAGTGCGGGCCCCCGAGAACCCGCAGACCGGCAGGGGAGTGCGGGGCATCCTCCCCGACTACTGAGCCGGCGTCAGCGCGGTGCGCCGAGCGACGACGGGGCGATGTACACGTCGTCGGCCTTGACGAACGCGACCCGGTGCCCGAGCTGGATCTGGTAGTACAGCGTGCGGCCCCTGACCACCGTGTGGGTGTCCTGGTCGAAGGTCACCGCGTAGTAGTACTCGCCGCGCGTCGCCAGGCCGACGGCGTACCGCTGGCCCTGCGGGATCGAGTACTGCAGGGGGACGATCGCCTGCACGGGCACGCCCTTCGGGTACGCCTCGGGCTCCGGATAGGCCCTGCCGTACACCGGCACGGAGTCGCGGCCGGGCTTCGGCGTGACGACCAGGCCGGTGGCGTTGACCGCGGTGGGGTGGTCATGGGGGTTGCGGAACCACGCGACCTGGCCGAGGTACCAGATGGCCGTCCAGTCGCCCTTCCTGCCGGCGAGCGCGTACTGCTGGCCCGTGGTGGCCCTGGCGCCGTGGTCGGAGACGTCGTACGTCGAGTCCCCGCCGGGCCTGCGCCCGATGTCCTTCACCAGGGGCGCGTCCTCGCTCGGCTCGGTGTGCAGCCAGACCGACGCGGAACCGTGCGGCGGGCAGTCCACGCCGGGCCTGTCGCAGCCGGTGTAGCGCGGCTGGTGGTTCGCGTAGTCCGTCCTGATCGTCACCATGCCGCCGTGCGCGCCGCCCCTGGAGGTGAACGGATGGCGCATCAGCTCGAAGTAGTGGCCCCAGTCCCAGTACGGCCCCGGGTCGACGTGCATGGTGGCCACGTTGCCGGGGATCGTGCCGGGGACGTTGTCGTGGCCGAGGATGTGCGCGCGGTCCAGCGGGATGTCGTACCGCTTGGCGAGGTAGCGCACCAGCCGGGCCGAGCTGCGGTACATCGCCTCGGTGTACCAGGAGCCGGCCTTGGCCAGGAAGCCCTCGTGCTCGATGCCGATGGACTTGGCGTTGACGTACCAGTTGCCGGCGTGCCAGGCGACGTCCTTGGTCCTCACGTGCTGGGCGATGTGACCGTCGGCCGAGCGGATCGTGTAGTGCCAGCTCACGTACGTGGGATCGGCCACGAGCCTGAGGGTCTTGTCGTAGGTCTCCTCGGTGTCGTGCAGGACGATGTAGTCGATCCGCTGGTTGCGCGGCCGGTCGGACAGGTCGTGGTTGCCGTAGTCGCCCGGGGCGTCCCCCAGCTTCTGGTAGGGCGCCGGGAACCATTCGCAGGCGAGCCTCTTCGGGCACTCGACGGTCTTGCCCTCGGCCTCGCGCAGCCCCAGGCGGTCCACTTGCTCCATGCGCGGAGCGATCTCCGGTGAGGCGGGCAGCGAAACCTTCTGACCGTCGTCGGTGACCCTGCTCACGCCCTCCTTGAGGGTGGTGAACACCTCGTCGGCGAACTGCCGGGCGGTCTCGGCGTCCTGCGCCCCCGAGTACCGGGCCACCGCGCCGTACCAGTCGGCCGGATCGGAGCTCGCCGGGATCTTCAGGTCCTTCTGGTACTGGGCGAGCAGGGCCGCTCCGCCGAGCAGGTTGGCACTCGGTTCCCTGACCAGCTGTTCCGCCGGGAGCCCGGTGAGGCGGGCGGCCTCGTCGGCCGTCTGCGACCCCGCTTCGGGCTGCTGCGCGGGTTCGGACGCCTTGGGGAGCTTGGACGGGCGCGCGTCGTCGCCGCGCGGGTCCTCCGCGCCCTCGCTGTGATGGGGGACGGCCCCGGCGAGGGCCGTGCGCGCGTCCGTCAGGTGCATCGGACCGTACCCGGCCGTGACGCTGGGAAGGCCGTGGTTGGTGTCCCAGCGGGACTCCAGGTAGGACACGCCGAGCAGGACGTTCTCGGGCACGCCGTACGCGGCGGCGGCCGACCTGTAGGCCTCCTGGCGGGAGGGCGGGGCGGCGGACGGATCGGCGTGGGCCGGGGGAAGGGTGACGAGCAAGGTCGCCGCCATGGAGGCGGTGACCGCAAGCGTTCTGCGCATCTGCGACCCTTTCTCAGTCAGAGCGCGCGCTCCTTGCGGGCGTCGTGGTCCACGAGCGCGACGGCGCCGCCCAGGTCCCGTAAGGTCCGGGCCTGCCGCGCGAAGTGCCCGTCGACACATCGCGACTTCAGCGGGTCCGCGCGGAAGACAAAGCCCGGGATCACGACGGTCACCATACGGGATCTTGACCTCTGATCCCACTCTTGTAATACGGCGTGTCAAGGAGTATTGCCGGGCCTTGGGGGAGCCTCCCCGGTCTCGGGGGACCGCTTCCCGCCGTGTAAGGATGAAAGAACGACATGCGGGACTGGTGCGGATTCGCCCTCGCAGCGCTCGCGATCAGGTTCGCGATCGAAGTCCCCGCCAGGCGTGCGGAAGCGCCGTCCTGCACAGGGGGAAACGCATGGTGGAAGTCATCGGGGCCGGCATGGGCCGGACGGGAACGTACTCGCTCAAAGCGGCCCTGGAGCGTCTCGGCCGTGGGCCATGTCATCACATGTCCTCACTCGACGGCGATGTCGACCGGATCAGGGGATGGGAGGCGGCCGCACAGGGGGAACGGGTGGCCTGGGACGAGCTGCTGGAGGGATACCAGGCGACGGTCGACTGGCCCTCGTGCTACTTCTGGCAGGAACTGCTGGACGCCTACCAGGACGCAAAGGTGATCCTCACCGTGCGGGACACCGGCAGGTGGTACGCGAGCGTGCGTGACACGATCTACCGGTCCAGCCACCGGCAGCCGGGATGGCCCGGGATGCTGATGAGGCTGGAGGACGGGGCCTGCCGGGGGCTCAGGTGCCGCCGGCGGATGTGCGAGAGGGTCATCTGGGAAGGCACCTTCGGGGCCCGGTTCGGGGACCCTGAGTACGCGATGGGCGTCTTCGAGTGGCATACCGCCCACGTGCTGGCCGCGGTTCCCGCCGACCGGCTGCTGGTGTACGAGGTGTGCCAGGGGTGGGAGCCGCTGTGCGACTTCCTCCGGGTTCCCGTGCCGGACGAGCCGTTCCCCCACCTGAACGACACGGCGGCGTTCCAGAGCATGGCGGCCCGGCGTCGCAGGCGCGTCCTGACCCTGCGTCCCCCCGAGCCCGGCGGCGGCCAAACGGCGGTCCGGTGAACCGCCCGGTCCGGTGAGCGGGGGCGGTCGCGCGGCGGGTGCGGTGAGCGTGGGCGGTCATGTGCGGGTGTGGTGAGCGGGGGCGGTCTTGCGGCGGGTGCGGTGAGCGGGTGCGGTGAGCGGGGGCGGTCATGCGGGAGTGCGGTGAGCGGGGGATAGGCGCCCTGGTCGGCGCGCGGCGCGTTCCGCCGGCGACGGCGGACATGTACTACGCGCAGGGGTGGTGGCGACGGGAGTCGTTCGTCGACGACCTCCGCGACGCGGCGTCCGCGGTCCCCGGCCGCACGGCGTTCGTCAACTGGCGCGGGGACGAGGGGCGCGAGGTGACCGTGACCTTCGGCGAGCTGGCGGTGTACGTCGGCCGCCTGTCGGCGGGGCTCCGGAAGCTCGGGGTCCGCCCTGGGGACGCGGTCGCCTTCCAGCTTCCCAACTGGTGGGAGACCGCGGCGCTGACCCTCGCGTGCCTGGACGCCGGGGCGGTCGCCGTGCCGATGATGATGACCATGGGGCCGCGCGAGGTGGAGCGCATCCTCGCCGGAACGCAGGCGAGCGTGTGCGTCACCGTCGACCGCTGGAACGGCTCCGCCGGCCGGAAGGACGCCCCCGCCGGTCAAGGGGACGCGGCCTGCCGGGGTGACGTCGCCGCCGGTCGAGGGGACGCGGCCTGCCGGGGTGACGTCGCCGCCGGTCGAGGGGACGCTGCCTGTCGGGGGGACGGCTCCGCCGGCCGGGGGGAGGGTCTCTTCGACAGGCCGGACGGCCGTAGTCCCGCCCGCGTTCTGGCCGACCTCGGCGACCGCCTGCCATGGCTCCGTCACCGCGTGGTCATCGGCGACGCCCGTACCACCGGCGCGATCCCTTTCACCGACCTTCTCGGCCCCCTCCTCCCCGGCTCGGACGGGTCCTCCGGCACGGGGGCCGATCCCTCGGACGGCTCGGACGGGTCCTCCGGCACAGGGGCCGATCCCTCGGACGGCTCGGATGGATTGGACGGCTCGGGGACTCCGGCTCCGTCCGGCTCGCCGGGAGCACGTACGCCCTCAGCCGCGGCCGGCGACGGCACGTCCTTCGCCCGGAGCGACGAGGTGTCCCTCGTGCTGTTCACCTCCGGGACGACGGGCGAGGTCAAGGGCGTGCTGCACACGCCCAACACGCAGTACGCCTCCACCCGGGCGAGGCGGGGCGCGCTGCGCGACGTGCGCGATCCCAGGGTCGGCACCCCGGCCGATCTGACCCACTCGGTGGGGATGCGTACCAACGTGCTGACACCCCTGGTGGCGCGGTGCACATCCGTGTTCGCCGACACCCGCGACCCGGACATCTGGCTGGACCTCCTCGCGCGGCACCACGTCACCCATTTCCTCGGGGCGCCGGAGATGCTGGGCAACCTGGTCCGGGCGCAGCGGCGGCGGCGACGTCCCCTGCCCGGCCTGCGCCTGGTGACCAGCACCGGAGCTCCGCTGCCCGCCTCGTTCGTCGCACCGATCCGTGAACTGCTCTGCCCAGGGCTCGTCAACGGCTTCGGGATGACCGAGACGGGCGGGATCACCCTGACGGCCGCCGACGATCCGCCCGACTGGCCGGGCCAGAGCATCGGCCGCCCCACCCCGGGCCGCGAGGTCCGCCTCCTCCCCGACGCCCCCGACGCCCTCGATCCCTCAGGCTCCCCTGATCTCCCCGGCTCGGACGCCCTTTGCGCGTCCGGCCGCCCCGGCCCCTCCGGCGATCGGGAGGTCGGCGGCGCGGTGTTCCGGCTGTGGGTGCGCGGTTCATCGGTGTGCGTGGGGACCTTCGAGCTCGGCAGCCGGAGGCTCGTGTGGGCTCCGGACACCGCGGGCGGCTGGTACGACACCGGGGACCTCGTCGCGGAGGACGGACGCGGTGGCCTGCGCTACCTGTCCAGGGTCGCCGACCGCGTCGGCAGCCCGCACCCGATCCCGGTCCTGGAGGTCGAGGACGAACTGCTGGGGCACCCGGCCGTCGCCGACGTGGCCATCGTCGGGTGTCAGAACACCGTCGGTGAGGAGATGGTGTGCGCCGTCGTGGTTCCCGAAGGCACCCCGCCCACCCTCGACGGCCTGCGCGACCACCTCCTGCGGCGCGGCATGACCGAGTGGTACCTGCCCACCCACCTCGCCTGCGTCGACACCCTGCCACGCAACCCCCTGGGCAAGGTCCTCAAGAACGAACTCCGCGAACGCCTGCTCCGCGAGCCCCGCCCGTGACCCCGGCCTCACCGATCGGCTGACGCGCTCTCGGGAGTGCGGGCGTTTCGGAACGGCCACGCGTTGGGGCGGCACCGCTGGAGGGAGATCGTCTGCTGGACCATCACCGGGGCCCGCCTGCCGGGACCGGGGCAGAACTCGTGGCCGTGCCCGAGCGCGTGGCCCACCTCGTGGTTGATCACGTACTCCCGGTAGGACGCCAGGTCGCCGCGGTAGCCCGGGATGCCCTGACCCCACCGCTTCGCGTTGATGACCGCTTGCCTGCCGTTCCAGCAGGAAAGCTCGCCGTACGTGCTCATCGGCAGGCAGCGCGCGTTCGTCATCGCGGGGCTGGACAGGGCCACGCGGAACCGTACGGGCCCGTGATCGACACGCTTGAACCGCAGGCGGCCCCCGGACCCCCAGCTACGCGGGTCATTGAGGGTCCGGTGTACCGCGGCCGCGAACGCCTCCTTCTCGAAGGGAAGGCCCTTCTCGACCTCCACCATGTACCGGATCACCTTTCCGTGGCTCTTCTTCGGCGGCCGGGCGGTCCCCTGAACCACGGAGTAACGGCCTTTCGCGGCCTGCGGGACCCGTACCACGGGCGGCTGATCTCGCTCACCCGGGAGCTGTTTCCTCGGAGTGCCGGATTCGTCCTTGGAGTCCGGGTGTGACGTGTCTCCGGGCCCCGGTGTGGGCGACGGCTTGGACGCGGCGAGAGCCGGGTGCGTCGCCTGCGGGCGCCCGGCCGGATCCGACGAACCGTACGGGGTGCTCTGGGCGGACGACCCCTTCGCTCCGTCGAGTACGAGGACGCCTCCAACGATCATGACCGCGACTCCGGCGGCGCATGCGAGCAGAAGCGTGGAGGGCCTTTTGGGGCCGTGAATCTGAGGCGTTAGGTTGCGGGACATCGACGGCCAAGCCTATTACCGATCACCGCTCGACCCCTTACTCACCCCTGAGCCCAACGTCACGGCACCTGCCCCCACGCGCCGCGTCCACGGCCGGCGCCATGGGTGACGCGCCGGTCGTGCCGATGACTGTGAGTAACTATTCAGTGGCTTAGGGTGGCGGCAACTGGAGTTTCAAAGGATCTTCGCCGACTGCTTGTGGCAGATGTCCAGGCAGCGGCGGGAGCGAGGAGGAATCATGCGTAATGTCGGCACAACCCTGGCCGCCGTGGTGCTGGCCGGAGCCGGTCTGTTCGTCGCGTTCCCCGCGACAACGGCTCAGGCCGCATCGCCCAAGATGTCACCGGCGGCGGCGTGCACGCGAGCCACCGACGACGCGAGTGGCGTGATCTGCTTCCTGCGTTACTGCGACGCCTACTACTGCTACTACGACTGCTACATCACCGCGGACTCACGCAAGGCCGGCTCCAAGCCGACCAGCACGATCCGCGTCCCCAAGCCCCAGGGCACACCCGCTCCGACGATCACCCGCTGAGACCGTCCAGTCTCCAGCAGGACGGTCGCACCCGCGGAGCAACGGCTTCGGGCGGGGCGGGGGCGCGGCGACGCGCCTCCGCCCCCCGATGCTCGTACGGCCGGCCGAGCGCACCCCGCCGTGGTTCGGGCGCCTCAGCGCGTGGGTGGCATGGCTCGCCCCAGCGGACCGGACTCGTGGGCGTCGACCAGTTGCCTGGGAGCCGTGAGGCACCAGGCCTCGGTGACCAGCTCCAGAAGCTCATCTGGATCGATCTTCGCGAGATGGACCACGACCCAGCCGAACCGGCCCGCGGTGAACTGGGGCTCGAACACCTCCGGCCGCTCGGCCACCAGTGCGATCTGCTCGTCGATGGTCGCCTTGAGCCCCACGGTCTCGGTCTTCTCCCACAGGTAGCCGAAGCCCTTGCCGCGCACCTTCAGCGCGATCCAGTCGTCGCCGTCGCTCTGCTTCACCTCGGGAAGCTGGTCGAGCATCACCAGGAACTCATCGACAGTCACACCCATGGCCTACGTCTATCAAAGGACCCCGACATTTATCGACACACGTCCACAGGCGGAGGCCGGCACCCCGCCGGTGGAGGCCGCTTCTCGTCGCGTCGGTCGTGACGGAAGCGCGCCAGGGGTCAGCCCTTGCGGGGTTCGCCGCGGTAGGTGCCGAAGGACCACAGGTTGCCCTCGGGGTCGCGGACGGCGAACTCGCGGGATCCGTAGTCGGTCTCGCGCAGCCCGTGGACCACCTCCGCGCCGGCCCTGGTGGCGTGGGCGAACAGCCGGTCGGGATCGTCGGTGACGACGTACGCGCCGAAGGTGCCAGGGGACAGGGACCACGGGTCGTCCTCACCGGGCTCACGAACGGAGCCGAGCATGATCCCTCCGCCGAGCGGCCAGTCGAGCTGGGCGTGGTCGACGCGGTCGCCCTCGCCGTACACGACGGTCTCCTCGAAGCCGAACGCCTCGACGAGGAAGGCGATGAGCGTGCGGGCGTCGCGGGCGCGCAGGGTCGGCCAGACCTGGGGTCGCGGTATCTGAGTCATGCCATCTCCATGAAACGCGGCCCGGCGGCGGGCACCCCGCATGCCATCTCCATGACCGACTCCCTCCGGCCGGTGTCCCGGAACACGAATAACCCGGCACCCAGACCATTGTGCCGTCCCCGCCCGGTGCGGCGCACCAGGGCTGCGCGTACTTGACCTGGGGGAGAGGGTGCCACTACGGATGGCCTTCATGCATATCGAGAAGAGACTGGACGAACTGGGGCTCGTGCTGCCCGAGCCGATGCGGCTGCCGACGGGTGCCGAGCTGCCGTTCCCCTGGGTCAGGGTGCATGGCGACCGTGCTTTCGTATCCGGGCACGGGCCGCTGGCGGCGGACGGCTCGCTGGCCGAGCCGCTGGGCAAGGTCGGGGAGCGGCTCACCCGCGAGCAGGGCTACCAGGCGGCGCGGCTGACGGGTCTGGCCATCCTCGCGAGCCTCAAGCGGGAACTCGGCGACCTCGACCGGATCACCGGTTGGCTGAGGGTGTTCGGCATGGTCAACACCGCGCCCGGGTTCACCCACACGCCGGCGGTGATCAACGGATTCTCCGACCTGATCCTCCAACTCTGGGGTCCCGACCAGGGAAGACACGCCCGCTCCGCCGTCGGCCTGGCCGAGCTCCCGTACTCCATCCCCGTCGAGATCGAAGCCGAAGTGGCCATCACGTGAGGACGGCCGCGCACCGGGCCGGTCGCCTGTAGGTTCCGCCGAGACCTGGTGCGGCGGCGGACGCCTGCCCACCGGGCGGAGGAAAGGATTGCGGGCCGTCGTATTGTCCAAGGATGCTGGGCTTCATGCCGATCGAAGACGCGACCCCCGACGCCCTTCCCGAGATCGGGTCCGCTCCGGACATGCCCGCCCCAGGCCGACACGCCGCGGGCGGCTTCCCAGGCCGGGCACGCGACTTCCGAGATCGGATACATGGCTTCCCAGGCCGGGCACGCGACTTCCGAGATCGGATACACGGCTTCCCGGGCCAGGCGCACGGCTGCTCAGGCCGGGCGCACGTCGAGGGGCGCGCCTTCGGGCGAGGCTGATGCCGTCCCTCGACGTCGCGCAGTGGGCGGTGCTGCTGCTTTCGCTGGTCCTCGTAGGGTTCTCCAAGACCGGCGTCGCCGGCACCGGGACGGTGGCGGTCGCCCTGTTCGCGCTCGTGCTCCCGACGAGGAGCTCCACGGGCACGCTCCTGCCGCTCCTGCTCGTCGGCGACGTGGTGGCCGTGGCCTCCTACCGCCGCCACGCCGACTGGCCGAGGCTGCTCAGGCTCTTCCCGTGGGTGGCCGCCGGAGTGGTGGCCGGCGCCGTCGTCGTCCGCTGGGTCGACGACGCGCAGATGAGACGGCTCATCGGGGTGATCCTGCTGGTCATCATCGCCGTCCACTTCTGGAACCGGCGCAGAGGGGCCGAGGCGTCCCTGGCCCACCACCGGGCGGTGGCCGCCTTCGCGGGGGTCTTCTCCGGCTTCGCCACCATGACGGCCAACGCCGCGGGCCCGATCATGGCCCTGTACCTGCTCGCGGCGGGCATGCCGATGCTGGGATTCCTCGGGACCAGCGCGTGGTTCTTCCTGACGATCAACGCGTTCAAGGTGCCGTTCAGCGTCGGGCTCGGGCTCATCACCCCCGCCTCGCTGGCCTTCGCCGCCGTGACCGCCCCGGCCGTCCTCGTCGGCGCCGCGGCCGGTCGCGCGGTCATCGACCACATCAACAGGACGTGGTTCGAACGGGTGACACTGCTCCTCACCTTCGTCGCGGCGGTACGCCTGCTCCTATGACCCCTCCACGCTGTGGTCGCCCGGCGAATCCGACGCGGTGCGCCGGGGCTGTTGGACGGATCGACGGCGGGCAGGAAAGACTGGACAGGTACCACTCATTCGAGGAGGAACTCCCATGCAGACTCGCCGCATCGGCGATGTCCAGGTCAGCGCGATCGGGCTCGGCGGGATGCCGATGTCGATCGAGGGGCGCCCCGACGAGCGGCGTTCGGTCGCGACCATCCACGCCGCGCTGGACGCGGGCGTGACGCTGTTCGACACCGCCGACGCCTACCACCTGCACGCGGACGAGGTCGGCCACAACGAGTCCCTGATCGCCCGCGCCGTCGCCGGGTACGGCGGCGACACCTCCGACGTGCTGATCGCGACGAAGGGCGGCCACGTGCGCCCCGGCGACGGCTCCTGGAGGTTGGACGGTTCGCCCGAGCACCTCAAGCAGGCGTGCGACGCCTCGCTCAGGCGGCTCGGCGTCGAGGCCATCGGCCTCTACCAGTTCCACCGCCCGGACCCGAAGGTGCCGTACGCGGACTCGGTCGGGGCGATCCGCGACCTGCTCGACGCGGGCAAGATCCGCTTCGCGGGCATCTCGAACGCCGACCCCGCCCAGATCCGGCAGGCGAACGAGATCCTCGGCGGGCGTCTGGTGAGCGTGCAGAACGAGTTCTCCCCGGCCTTCCGCTCCAGCGAGCCGGAGCTGGAGCTCTGCACCGAGCTCGGCATCACCTTCCTGCCGTGGAGCCCGTTCGGCGGCATCGTCCGCTCGGGCGAGCTGGGCTCGCGCTTCGGCGCCTTCGAGGACGTGGCCAAGGAGCATGGAGCGAGCGCGCACCAGGTGTGCCTGGCGTGGATGCTCGCCAAGTCGCCGATCCTGATCCCGATCCCGGGCTCCTCGCGCCCCGAGACGATCCGCGACTCGGTCGGCGCGGTGGACCTGAAGCTCTCCCCCGAGGAAGTGGGCCGCCTCGACGCCGCCTGACGAGGGTCGCTCGCCGGTGCCCGACCTTGCCCGCCGGGCACCGGCCGACGCGTCAGCTCGTACAAGCCCCCTGGACGACCAAGGCTGAGATCATGCCGGTGGCGGGGGGTCCAGCGCGCCGCTGGCGAGCCCCATGGCGACGGACGCCGCCACCGTCAGGCCGGACCCGTGCACCTCGCGGAGCTCCGCCTCGAAGGCGAAGAGGTTCCTGAACGCCTTGCCGTAGCGGCGCTGCCCGGGAAGAGGGAGGCGCGGCACCTGGGCACGCCGTGGATCGAAGCGCGTCAGGCCCGACTGGGTGCCGCCCGTCGACAGCGACAGGGTGCGTACGAACCCCGCGAGAAAGTACGAGTCGATTCGGTCGGCGTCGGGCCTGAGAAGGGTGAGACGAGGGCCGAGCAGGAGACCGGCGTCCTCGATCACCTCGGCGGCGATCTCCCGGTCGCGCGTCGCCACGACCACGTCACCCGGCCGGATCACGACCCTGTCCTCGGGCCGCGTGCGCGTCACGACAGGTCCTCCGGTGAACAGGCGGCTCGCGTCGAGTACGAGCTCACCCGTGCCGTCGACGTCGTACCTGCCGGACTGGTGGATCGTCAGCGCTCCGGTCCGTTCCAGCTCCGAGAGCAGGACCATCGGCATCTCCCTGGCCTTACCGGGCAGCGCGTCGGGCACCAGCGTCGCGAGACGTTCGAGGCGGCGGACGAACTGCTCGCGGAAGGAGGGGTAGTCGCCTCCCGCCTCGTCCGCAACGCCCACGTGCCGTGCCGGAGTCACGTCGATGTCCTCGTCGATCAGATCGATGATCGGGACGGTGCGGATCTCACCCGGCACGTCCACCTCGCGGTCGGGATCATCCTGGAATGCCTGCCACCGCTCGGCGATCGCGTCGAAACCGGCGGGCCCGGCCTCGGCCATCAGCACGCGTGACGGCGTACGGCCGTCGCCCGCGGGCTTGCGAAGGACCCAGACGTGCACGGGAAGGCCGGTCCCCGACGCCATCTTCGGCGGGAGGCCGATCACGGCCTGGACGACGCCCCGGCGGAGCAGGTTGCTGCGGATGCGCCGCCCCGATCGGCGGTTGGCCGCGATGGCGGGCATCAGCAGGACCGCCACACCGCCGGGGTTCAGGTGGGCGAGCGCGTGCTGGACCCAGGCGAGCTCCGACTCCGACTTGGGCGGCAGGCCGTACTCCCAGCGCGGGTCGCTCGTCAGCTCGTCGTATCCCCAGTTGCGCTCGTTGAAGGGGGGATGGCACAGCACGGCGTCCACGGTCACGCCCGGCCAGGCGTCCTGACGGAGGGAGTCGCCGGCCCGCACCTCGCCCTCGACTCCGTCCAGCGAAAGGCGCGTCTGCGACAGCCGGGCGAGAGAGCCGTCGCACTCCTGCCCGTACGCGCGCTCCGCTCCACTCATCGCGAGGAGGATCCCCAGGCCGCAGGCGGGGTCCAGAATCGTGTGGACGCCCGGCCCGGCCAGCCTCACCATGAAGTCCGCCACTTCGGCGGGCGTCTCGACCAGGCGGCGGGAGTGGACCTCGGCGTAGCGGTCCAGCAGGAATCGGGTCGCTTCCGCGGTGCCGCGCTCCTGCGCGTACTCCTTGATGAGCTTCCACGCTGTCCGCGGCACCAGCCGGGGCCTGCCCTGGCCGCGCAGCAGCTCGGTGGCCTCGGCCGCCACCTCGCCGAGCCGGATCTCGTCGGTGGCCGTTCTGATCTGCTGCCAGACCCGCTCCCGCAAGGGCAGCTCCTCGACCTTCCCCTGGCCGAGCAGCCACGCCTCGACATCCTTGAGGGAGAAGGTCGGGCTGGTCGCCGTGCCGCCGACCGGCTCGGGAAAGTCCTCGTGCCGGCGCCGCCAGTTGCTCACCGCGGCGCGCCCGACCCCCGCCATGCGCGCGATGTCGGCCGACGTGACGGTCGCCTCGTCTCCGCTGATCGCCGGCCTCCAGCTCTCCTCGTCCAACGTGTTCCCACGTCAGCACATCCCATGTGGATGCCAACGTAGTCTAGAAGGCTGGAGGAAGAAGGTTCTGGTCCGGGGCACGTGTACGTGATTCACGCCCGGCCGCAGTCAGTGCTAGAGGAAATGAATCCACCGACTCCGCCGTCTGGTATTCATGCCAATCTCCCGTGATGAAGCCCGGCTCTGGACGTAAAATGAGGCCTCGCTGTATCCATATGCCTCATTTGCGAACGATTGTCGTAGGGCTGTCGAGTCGCGAATCCTTCACGAGAAACGCCCCGATGTCCGGGGCGCTCGTCGCCCGACGCTTCGTTCGCCACCGACTCCGGGGACCCAGCGTGACCGTACGGGCGTGCGAGGGGCGTTCACTGACACGAAAAGGGATGGTGAGCATGAGCGGGTCGAAGCGCAGGATCCGGATCCTGGCCGACGAGGAGACCGTGTCGTTTCTGGCGGAGGAGCTGACCGGCGCGGGGGAGACCGTGGTCGCCCGGGCACCCGTGGCCGATCCAGGCCGGCTGGCCCTCGACCTGGGCACGGTGGAGTCGATCGTCGCTCTCGTCTCGGCGCTGTTCATCGAGGGTCCGATCATCCCCCAGCTCTGGGAACGCATGCGAGCGGGCAAGACGCAGAAGCTGGTCTTCGAGGGGCCTTTGCGCAAGGTGACGATCGAGGCGAAGACCGATCTGACCCAGGAGGAGATCAAGGCGGCCTTCCGGTTGGTGACCGGGATGACCGAGCCGTGAGCACGGTCTTCGGCGATTTCGACCCGAGGTTCCCCGGAATCGCGCTGACGGTGGGTTCGGCCGAAAGGTGGGACCAGCTGCGACGTTACGCGCTCGGCGTGGAGGTGCCTGAGCGGTTGTCCGAGCTGGATGATCCGGCCTTCCTGGACGCCGTCTCCAGCACTACCGTGCTCCCTCATGAGGTGCGGCATTTCCACGACTTCCTGCTGTCCCCGGCTGGAGCACGGCACATGCGGACGCGCGTGGTGCTGGGCCTGAACCTGATCCAGCTTCTGGTCAACCTGCGCGGGAACGGGATCTGGGACCGGGCGGACGCGTTGCCTGTACCGATCACCACCTGGTGCCGCATGTCCCCGGGTGAGCGTGAGGCCTGGGCGGCCATGCTCACCGACATGGGTGCAGGACTCACGCTACCCATGGATTTTCCTTTTCTTCCGGAAAATCCCGATTACTCCGTATATAAGAAGATAAATGTCATGTCGACGGATTCGACGAGTCTGGCGCATCTCATCACTGTGTGCGAGGGATACCGCGCCCGGCTCATCCAGTTCGAGGCGCCTCCGGAAGGGGGCGGCGGCCTCGGCCTCACGGGGGCGCACCTGAAGGAGGCGTCGGCATTCCTCGTCCAGGCGCAGGAAGCGTCCGATTCCCTGGGGCAGGACGTCGCGGGGCGGTTCCTGACCCTGATGATGCAGGCCGGCAACCGCTACGGCGTGGCTCTGCATTACCTGGGCAACGCCTTCGCCTTCGCCGGGGCGCCCCCGATCGCCGATCTCATGGCGATGTTCACCGGATGGGTCCTGCTGGGCGACCCGCTCGCGGCACAGGACCAGGCCCATCCACTGGTCCGGTTCGCGCTGCTCGCCAAGGCGATGCAGGCGACGGGACCCCGGGGGTTCTTCGGGGACGGGGACATGACGCACGCGTTCGCCCGGTGGGACGAGTTGACCGGGCAGCCGCCGACCCTTGACTCCCTGCGCCGGTCCCTGGACCGCGACGAGCGCTCCCTCGCGTCGTTTCGCGAGTCCATGGCCCACCTGCAACCTGATCTCGTCGACTGGGTGACCGGGTTCCTCGACGGCTACGAGGAGTTCATCCACGCCCGGCGCCTCATGGTGGGCACCTTCCTCACAGAGCCGTGGGCCTACCTGTCACCGGCCGGCTACCTGCACAACGCCGAGCACTGGGTGGCGCCGCAGCTCAGAGTCACCTTCCTCGGGAACTCGGCTCTGGACATGGGCACCTCCCTCGATCACGGATGGACGTTGGCCCACGGGTTCCACGATTCCGACGGCCGGTCGATCGCCAAGGTGATCTACACGGACGCCGAGCCGGCCGGGGTGCCCTGCATCAGCCAGGAGGGCGCGGACGGGCTGCACTCCCTGTTCGCGGCAGCCGACGTGATCGTCGGCCCCAGCCCCGCCGACGCCTCCGAGGTGGAACTCCTCCTCGCCCAGAAGATCATCGGAGACGACATCACCCTAACCCGCCTCTACTGAACCGGGCCCCGCCCACAAGGCCCCGGGCCGCTTACCGCGGCCACCTCAGAAGGGAGGAATCCCGCTTATCGGCACAAAGCCACATAATCCTGGCTAGCGCGCGGAAGAAAGGTGTTCACCGTAACAATTCGCCCTACCATCGTCGTACGTTGCTATATCTGGATAACGTGAAATATGCCCTCGAATGCGAGTCGCCTTTACCAGGCAGTCCTTCGCGACAAGGCCGCCCCGGTCTCCCTCCGGCTCCGCCGCGCTTTCGGAGAATGGCTCGAAGGCAAGGGGCTCCCCCCGCCCGACGCGGGCAAGCCGTTGCAGGAGTCCAAGGTCGAGGGAGCCAGGTCCCGCCTGGAACGGCGAGGAGACTGCGGCCGGTTCCTCGTGGAGGAACAACGCGGGAGAGCGCTGCTGCGCACCAGGGTCACCTACGCCGAGTCGGTTCCCAGGATGACCGGCTGGGTCGTCGTCACGGTCGAGGAGGACGGCGAGAGCGGCGCGGGCCAGGCACCGGGATTCCTCCCCGCCTACCTGCGGACCGCACAGATCACCGACGGGGCGGTGCACCTGACCGACGCGCCCGACGTGGTCGACGAGTACGACGTCCCCCGTCTGATCCACACCCTGGCCGAGCGCGACCGCCGGGTGCCGTTCGTCGTCGTGGCCGCCGATCCGCAGGATCCGCGGGCGGCCTCGGCCAGGGCCGGCTACCTCGCCGCCGTGATCGCCGGCGCCGGAGTGGTGGTGCGCCTCGCCGACCTGCGTGCCCTGCAGCGGTTCAACGACGCGGTCGGTCCTGACCTCGGCGTCTTCGGCGGGGGGATCCGCACGTACGTGGCGCCGTTCGACCCGAAGACCGAGAACTATCCCTATCGGCACCGGCCGATGGGAGGCGGCATGCTCCGCTCCCAGGGAGATCAGGCTCTCGACCTGGCAGCGGAGGGGATCATCGGTGAGACCTCGCGCCGCCCGCTTCCCGACGACGTCCAGCGCGCCTTCCGGATCGTCTCCCGCGTCCTGGCCGGCAAGGCCCAGCCGAGAGACATCGCCGACGCCGTCGCGGCACGACCCGCCTCCGTCGACCGGGGCAGGGAAGATCTGCGACGCCGCATGATGGCCCTCACCGTGCGTCCCGCCCCGGTCCCCGGCCCCTCGGCCTTCCCCGGTGGCTCAGCCCCTCACAGTCCTTCGGACCTACCCGGTTCGTCGGCCCTCCCCACGGCCGAGGCGGCAGCCCGGCCAGTACCGGAACCCCAACCGGACGCACCCGTCGCCCCGCTGGCCGCGCGCGTCGCGGCGGGGCCGGTGTTCGACGTGACCGAACTCGCGCGTACGGTCGCCGGGGCCGTGGCCGCCCAGATACGGGGAGAACTGGAGGCCGCCCTCGACCTCGCGGCGTCGGCGGGAGGGAAAGGCTCGGACAGCGGGCAACTGCTCCGCCAGATGCGGACCCTCCAAGCGCACGTCGACGGGCTGCGCGAGGTCGTCCTCGCACAGCAACGCGGAACCGAGGCGGAGGGGGAGATGCTGCTCGCCGAGGCCGAGGGCGAGAGCGACCGGCTGTCGGACGAGATGGAACGGCTCAGTGCCGAGCACGAGATCCTGCAGAGCGAGTACGCCGAGTCCGTGGCCTTGGCGCGCAAGTTCAGGGAACGGGTCCGCTGGCTGGAGAGCAGGCTCGCCCTGTCCGGCCACCCCGCCTACGGCCTGGCCCCCGAAACACCCGGCTTCGACCCGGCCGGCCTCGTGGACACCCTGAACATGGCCAGGGAGGCGCTGACCCACGTGGAGATCGGGGACACCGACACACCCGCGGCAAGACTGGATCTCGCTTACCCGACGCTCGCCCGGGCCTGGGCCGCCAAGGCATGGGACGCCCTGCAGGCGTTGGACTCGTTCGCCACGGCCCGGTCGTCGGGCAGGTTCGTCGGAGGCTTCTTCGAATGGTGCAGGAGTGACGCAGCGGATCACACCATCCCCTCGGGAATGGTCGCCATGAGCGAATCCCAGACCGTGAACACCAACGGCAAGTACAGCGCGAGCCGGATCTTCAGCGTGCCCCCGGAGGTGCATCCGTCGGGCAGGGTGCTCATGGAGGCGCACATCAAGATCCGCAAAGGCGGCTGCCCAGCTCCTCGGATCCACTTCTACGACGACTCCGGCGGCGCCACCGGCAAGATCTGGATCGGCCACGTAGGCGACCATCTCCCCAACACCCGCACGAACTGACGGCATCTGAGCCGGTGCCCGACCAGCGTGACGCAAGGCGAGATCGCTGATGCCGCCGGGCGTGGACCCGGCGGCATCGGACATGGGTGATCTGTCAGGCGGCGTGCTGCGTGGGCGGTTCGAGAGGGATGATGTCGCGTACGGCGGTGGACAGGCGCCGGCTGAGGGAACCGGGACGCGCGACGACGGTCACGTGCAGGCCCGCTTCGGTCAGCCACCGGGCGAGGCTGACGAAGAAGCCGTCACCGGATCCGATGACGACCCGCTCGAACCGCAGGTCGATGCGGTCCAGGTAGGCCGTCTCGGCCAAGGCGCTGTCGGCGCCGTCGGGGCCGGACCGGGCCAGCAACCGCACCCCGTGGAACGCGATCCCCACCGCCAGCAGCGCGGTGTGGTTCACGGCCACGACGTAGTGGTCCATGACCCCTGTCGGCACGAGCGCCTCGTAGATCGTCATCACCTCCTCGACCTCGGAGGTCGTCGGACGGGTCGAGCCCACGAGATTCTCGATGTCGAGCAGGTGCATGGCCCGGCCACGCCTCAGCTCAAGGTGACGGGAACGGCGACTCGCCCGCGAGGCGCGGGCACGGAACTCGTCCAGGTGCGTGACGGGGGTGATCACGATCCAAGTCCTCTCCACGAGTGCACTGGTGTGCGTCTGTGTTAATTACAGCACATGTGAACTCGATGCACAAAGGCATTAGAAGCCCCGTGACCGTGTGCGGGCGAGCCGGCTCTGAGGGTCAGCGGTGGACCAGGGTCCAGGCGCCGTCGGCCTTGACGGTGACCAGCCGGGTACCGGCGGGCAGCAGCACCTTGCCCTTGTAGGTCCTGTCGGCGTGGGCGGCGGTCGCGTTGACACCGGCCGTGGTGAACGCGGCCGCTGCGAGGGTCAGTACGGCGAGCAGACGGCGGAGCATGTGGATCTCCTCGAAGAAGGGATACGGGTCGCGCTGTCAGCCCTGGTCGGGAGGGTCGCCGGAGGGGGCGCCCGGCTCGGGGAAAGGGGAAGGCCACGCTCGCGGTGTCCAGCTGGGCGGTGGCGTGCATGTCGCGTGTCCCTGTTGGGCCGACGCCGGGGACTGTCAACCGTTCTTAGTGAATCACATGTGAATCAAGTGCACAATTGCCTATGTTCGATTCGAGGTGCGGGCTACGGCCCTGGAGGTGCCCGGTTCGGGCGACCACGAACGGTCACCGCTTCCGGGTCCGGCCATCCATCGGCCTGGCGCCTCGCGATTCGACATCGTCGGACACCGACACCTGTCGCCACGACGAAGCATCGTCGTAAGGTGATGGCCCATGGATTGGGTGCGGCGCGTCGCTGACGTCAGGCGCTGGACGCGCGACGGCGAACGGGCGCCGCACAAGCCGCTCCTGCTGCTCTACGCCCTCGGACGGTTCCAGCGACACGGCGGTCGGCCGATCCCGTTCAGCGGCGCGGAGGCCGATCTCAAGCGCCTGCTCAAGGAGTTCGGACCGCCGAGGCAGACCAGCCCCGGCTACCCGTTCCACCACCTGACCAGCGACGGCATCTGGCTCGTCGACACCGTGAACGGACCGGGAAGTCCTGGCCCGGAGCTCGGCCGTCTGCGTGACTCCCAGGCCACCGGCCGACTCCACCCCGACCTCCTGCGCGCACTGTCCGACGACTCCCACCTGGTGGTCCGGCTCGCGCGGCACCTGCTCGACGCGAACTTCTCACCCTCACTGCACGAGGACATCTGTCAGTTGACGGGACTCGATCTGGAGACCTACGACGCGGCCGATCCGGCACGCGTCCCGGCGCGTGCGACGTTCCGGCGTGATCCCGCCTTCCGCGAGAAGGTCCTCATCGCGTACGAGTACTGCTGCGCGTTCTGCGCGTACGACGGCTGGCTGGACGGCACCACGGTCGGCCTCGACGCCGCCCACGTCCGCTGGCGGGCGTTCGAGGGGCCGGACGACGTCGCCAACGGACTGTGCCTGTGCTCGATCCACCACAAGCTGTTCGACAAGGGCGTCCTCGGCATGACCGGCGAGCGCACGATCACCGTCTCGGCGAAGTTCGTCGGCCGGACGCCCGCGGCAAGGGCGATGGTCCTCGCTCTGGCCGAACGTCCCATCCGCCGCGCGCAACCAGGCCACGCGCCCGTCGACGCCGCCAACATCGAATGGCACACCCGCCAGGTCTTCCGCGCCCCCGCCCGCAGCACATGAGCGACGGACGGGTCCGCATACCCGTCCGTCCTCGGCGTACTCCAGACCGACCGGCCCGCGCGGCTGCCGCTATGGGAGGCCATGCCTCTCGTGGACGCCGCGCGCCTGCTCGTCGCGCCCAGGGATGGCTCAGGCGGCGTGGTCAGTGTGTTCGCGGATGTACCGGGCGAAGGCCTCTCTCGCCAGTTGGGACACGGTTTTTCCCTCGCGTTCGGCCAGCGCCTTGGCGGCGGCCTTCTCTTCGGCGCTCAGGCGGAAGGTCACTTGGGGGGAACGTTCGCCATGGGCGCCGAGTGAGGGGCGGCCCACCGTCCGCTGCACGTGTTCGACGGCGGCATCCACGTACGCCTGGTCTATACGGTTGCCTCGCCGGTCGTAGATCTCCTCGGCGTCGAGATCGACGTCAGAGGCATCGTCCAAGGTCAGCTCGACATCGTCGGGGGGCCAGGGGCCGCTGCTCTGCGTCATGGCGTGCTCCTCCTGAATGTGGTCGGCATGACATGGATGACCAGCAGGCACTTCTCGGTGAGGACCGCGATGACCTCCAGTTCCAACCCGCGGTCGTCTCGGCCGAGCCAGTGCCATTGTTCGTCCAAGTGCGGCCCGGGCGGCGGCACCACGGTGGGGGGGACCGCCACGGATGACGAACAGGGTCCGCGCTCTACCGATGCGGTGCTTCCGCGCTGACTGCGTGAACCTGATTCTACGCACAGCTGCATTGTGCCATGCAAAATTAGCCAAAGCCGCCACTCTGAGTAACGAAATATTACTCACGGTATGACGCGGTGGGGGGCGAGGGGACGGCCACGTTGCCGGCGCTATGCCCGTCGACGCCGCCAACATCGAATGGCACACCCGCCAGGTCTTCCGCGCCCCCGCCCGCAGCACGTGAGCCATGGCCGTTCGGTGTGCCGGCGGTCGGGAGGCCACGTTCGTCGATCAGGCGGTGGAGCAGCCGCGGCTATCCTGCGCACATGCTGATCACTGATGGGGAATTGGCCGTAAAGGCGGCGCAGGCAGGGGCTGCCGTCGTACGCGCCATGTACGGGGCGCCGCTGACGCGCATCCAGAAATCCGCGGGTGACTTCGCTACGGCCGCTGACATCGAAGCGGAGAACATGATCCTGGACGTCCTCCGCACCGCCCGGCCGGACGATGGCGTGACGGGCGAGGAGAGCGGACGCACAGGCTCGGGCGGCGCCGAGCGCATGTGGCTGGTCGACCCCCTGTGCGGCACGCTGAACTACGCCGCGCGGAACATGCTGGTAGCGGTGAACGTCGCTTTGCGCGTGGGTTCGGACATCGCGGTGGCGGCCTCGGCCGACCCGTTCGCCGATGACGTGTTCTGGACGGATGGCGATCACGCGTACGTCCGCCGGGACGGCCTGGACGAGAAACTCGCGCCCTCGCCCGATTCCCGACTGGTGGAGCCGCCTTGCTGGAACTGATCGGCAAACAGCTCCCACTATGAGCAAGCAGGACTCCGCCCGGGTGGCGAAGGACCACGAAGTCGACGACACGTGGTGCCTGAGGTGAGCCGTTGCTACCGGCGGCGAGCGTCACCGGCAGTCAGCCAGGTTCCGGAGGCGGTGGGGAGGGCGAAGGCGACGGCTTTGCCGGGGGCTTTTGTGGTGGTCGTGGTGGTCCGGTACGCCTTGCAGTGGCCTTGGGACAGCTCGTAGGTCATCTGTAGGCCGCGTCCGTTCTCGGCGAGTAGTGACAGGTCCGGCTCGGGGAGTGTGGACAGCCGTTGGAAGGCGTCCTGGATCTTCTCGGGGTCGGGGTCGCCGTCGACGATCTCGCACCAGGTGGGGACTCCGTCGAGGTGGAAGACGCGCAGTTCGTACGGCTGGCGGGCGTGCCGTTCGGCGTTCGCGGCGAGTTCGCCGGCGATGATCTCGGCGTCGGTGACGGCGTCCTGGGTCAGGCCGGCGTGATGGAGGACTTCGCGGATGAGGGTACGGGCGCGGCGCGCGGCCGAGCCGTGGGGAAGGATCCGCACGAGTACGCGGATGTCGCGGTTGTCCGCAGAAGGCTCCTGGTCCACATGTTCCGGTCGGCCCAGGATGCAGGGGGTGTGGTCCTCAGGCTCCGGGGAGGTGCGGTTGGCGGGCGGCATGAAGAGGCTCCGTTCGCTGTCGGTGGCGGTGGACAGCAGGAAAGGTCAACGGGCGGGCCGAATGAACGTGGCTGCCTGCTCGTTGGACGGGAGCGGGGGAGGGCGGCACCGGAGGTGGTCGATCTCTGGTCGTTTGCCCGGAAGGGCTTGGCGTGCGGGTGGCCGGGGTGTAATCGTCGTCACAGGAAGTGATCGCACGATTACCGATGGGGTGGTCATGGGGGCGCGGGAGCGTGAGGTGGGCCGTCCGGAGCTGGTCAGGGCGCGGCGGCGTAAGGGGTTGAGCCAGGAGGCGGCGGCGGAGGCGGTCGGGGTGTCGCCGACGACGTGGGCGCGGTGGGAGCGGGGTGAGCAGGGGGTACGGGCGCGGCACCGGGCGCGGATGGCGGCCGTGTTCGGTGTTGCGGCGATCGACGTGGAACGGTGGGTCGAGGGCTGGGCCTTCGTGGAGACACCTTGCTGGCCGCTGGTGGACTGTGGGGGCGGCTCGCTGGAGGCTACGGTGAAGTCGGCCGACCTTCTGTGGAGGTTCGAGATGGATCCGTCCCGGCGTCACCTGCTGGCCACGCTGCCGTTCGTTCCCGCCGCGCTGGGGGAGTGGCTGACATCCTGGACGTACGACAGTCCGGCCGCGTCCACCGGTCACGCCGGTTCCGGGCGGGCGGTCGGCATGGCGGACGTCACCCGCGTCAACGAGGCCCGCCAGGCGTTCAGCCAGATGGACCACCAGTTCGGCGCGGGCCTGGTCCGCCCGGTGGTCCTGCGCTACCTCAACAGCAACGTCACCCCACTGCTCCACGGCCGCTACGACGACAAGGTCGGCGCCGAACTGCTGAGCGCAGCGGCCGGCATGAGCTGGATGGCAGGCTGGACGTCCTTCGACCTCAACCACCATGGCCAGGCGCAGCAGCACTTCGGGCAAGCGCTCAAGCTGGCCAAAGCCGCCAACGACCCTCTCACGGGAGTGTGGGTGCTGGCCGCGCTTACCCGGCAGGCCATCCACATCGATCAGCCGTCTTGGGCGCTGTGGCTCTCCCGCGCCGCGTCCGACACCGCTCGCCGCGCGGAGGCCCCGCCAAGGGTCATGGCCGTGCTGCTGGTCAGGGAAGCCTGGGCGACCGCCCTCCGGGCCAATCCTGGTGAGTCCGGGGACAGGCACGCCGCGAAGCAGGTGGAGCATCTCCTGGGTGAGGCCGAGCGAGCGTATGCACAGGGTGCCACGGACACTGATCCTGCCTGGACGGCGAGGTACGACGAGGCCGAGTTGGGCGCGGAGGCAGGTAACTGCTGGCGTCTTCTCGGGAAGCATCAGGGAGCACTGGCGCACGCGGAAGCAGCGGTGGCCGAATTCCGTGTTCGTCTTCCTCGTTCCGCTCAGATCAATCGAGTGCACGCCGCCGAGGCGTACTTGAGGATGGGAGAACTGGAGCAAGCTCTTGAGACGGTGCGCCCGGCGATCCCGGCGACCAAGGCGCTCACCTCCCGCCGCACGGTCGACTTCATCAGACGGTTCGATCAGGAGCTGGACCCGTACGGCCACACCATGGCCGTCAGGGAGTTCCGCGACTATATGAAGCAGGAACTGGTGACGTAAAGGCCACCAGCGGTCACTACTTCGGGTTGTCCACGCATTCTGTGGTCCCGGAGATGTTGATCCCTACGGGGGCATCCCCCACCCCTGCTTGAATGCCTCCGAACCCTCTCCGCTCGGCTCCTGCGACGTTGTCGCTGGTGTAGTTGATCGTCCATCCTCGTTGTTTGAGAACATCGACGACCTTTTGAAAGACCTTTTCCGAGGACAGCGTGTGGTCGGGCGAATCGAAGTGGAGGTTCAGCCCACTTTCCACCTTCGAGTGCTCGGTACCGACTGGGCCCCCGCATGGCGCATCCGTCACCTGCACAACCACCAGCGGCTCCGCACCAGGGAAGACGGCTTGGATGACGGCCTTCGCTTCCGAGATGAGCGTCTGGCGGGATTGGTCTGGATTCATCGCGGTGCTTGCTCCATTCACGCAGGCGGAGAGGCCGCCGAGAAGAGCGATCAATGCAAGGACACGGCTGCGGTAAGCAGAGATCGTCACCATAGGTAGGTCCGAGGTTGGAAGGAGTGCGGCGTCGTGGCATCGGGGAGTCCTCTTGATCCGATCCCTTGGTGGTTCACAGCAACCAGCCCCTCTCGGTCCTTGTCTTCAAGATGGGCAGGGACTCCTCACCGATTTCTCCAATGGACTTGCCGATCAGCCGAGCGACATCTTCCTTGCTGAAGTACCCGTCGAGTCCTGACTTCTTGAGCGCCACGAGCGTTGCTGCTACCAGCGACTCCTTACCGCCGGTCACGGGGCCCACCAACAGCTTCGGGTCCACAGTATTGATGATCTGCTCCAACGCCGCACCCAGTTCTCCTGTCTTCCACGGAGGCACCTGGGCCTGGAGCTCCTTGACAAGCATCCTTGCGAATCCGGCCCCGCTCTTCTCGTCAGCCAGTTCCGGTGAGCCGGTGAACGTCTGCACAGAGCCGTCACCGGTGAGAAGGACCTGTAGGTTCTTAAGGGCGATGTTGTGGTCCATGTAGTACTGCGAGTGCCCGGCTGAGCGGCCGGTCGCGAGTCGTTGAACTCCCGGTAGTTCCGCAGGATCCTTGCCATGCGCTTCGGTGTAGGACACCCAGTCACCTGGCGCACGCATCGCGAACACTGGAGTGCCTGGAGGCAGCTTGAGATCGGCCGCACTCTTGATGTTCGGACCGAGGCCGGGACTGCCCATGAAGACGATCGTGTCGAAGGCTGTTCCCTGTTGCAGAGCCTTGCTGGAGAGCAAGGTTCCATAGCTGTGGGCAAAAAGAGAGACCAGGGCACTTTTGGCGAGCTGTAGCCCCGCCCGGAATGAATGCAGCTCAGATGCGCCGGCTTGTGCCTTGCTCGGGAGAACGGAGTCGCCGAGTTCTGGAGTGTCGTACCCAAGCCATGCGATTACGGCGCTGTCCGCGAAGTCCTTTCCGGACTTGGGGTCTCGGATGAGCCACTGTGCGTCCTTGGCGATGTCGTCGTAGTTGTCGAGGCGGTTGGTGATGCCGGGGACCATGACGGCGACGTGGGCCGCCTTGGTCAGGTCGCCGAAGACCTCGGCCACTCGTCCGTCGTTGGCCGGGTCGAAGAGGAGGAACTGGCGGAGCTTGGACTGGCCGTCGCCGGTGATGCGCGGCTGCTGGAACTCGGTCAGACGGGCGACCCGGGACTTTAGGACGGCTATTTGCGGGTTCTTCGGGTCTGTGGCCTTCAGGTGGGCGAGTTCCTGCTGCTCGTGGGTGAGGTCGCGTTCGATGAGCAGTTTGTTGGCGGCGAAGCGGACGGCGCTCGGGGCCCCGTCCAGGCCGCCTACCAGGTTGGGTTGGTTGGCCGTGAGCCACGACCGTTCGTCCGCCTTCAGCTTGGCGAAGTACGTCCGGACGGCGGCGGCCCGTTCCTCAGGGGTGGCCGTTCTGTTCTTTTCGAGAACAGCTTTCAGGCCATCACCTAATCGGATGCCTTCCTTGGCCGATACCGACCCAATCGACGTCGTGAGGCCGAATGTCTTAAGCGCGGCGAACGGGTCGCCGCCCTTTTCGGCGGCCCGGGCGATCGAGGCCCGGTTCAGCAACTCGGCGGGAGTGTCCGTGGCCCAGCGCAGCACGCTGACCATGGGTCCTGCCTGCGCCTGGCCGATGAGCTCGCCGGCGCGCGCGTAGTACTGCTCGGCGAGTTGCCGCCGATCGGTGAGGAGTTTCGCCAGTTGTTCAAGCTCCTCCGGGTCGACCAGTCGCTCGGGCTCCACCGGGCGGAATCTACCTGCGCTTCGCCCTATATGGAAGGATTCCCGGTGATTGAAATAGGTCGCGGGGTGGGGGGTGTGGTGTCGCAATATGAGGAAATGATGCGTTTAGCGCACGAAGCGGACGATCTTGCGGAAGCCGTCGAAGACGTCCTCAAGCCGGTTCACGACACGGTGGCCCGGATGCGCTGGAACGGCCCGCACCACGACCGCGTACGGGCCGAGCTCGGCACGATGACCCAGGCCACCGGAACGGTCGCGAGCCGCCTGCGGGAGAGGGCGGAGGTCTTCCGCCGGGCCGCCGACGTAAGTAGGTCCGGCGTGGAACGCCTGCCGGAAGGCATCCTCGAAGGGCTCCTCGGTCCGGCCGGAGGGCTCCTGCACGACCGCTACCTTCGCTGAGGTGGCCTTCTCGGCGACGGTCAAGTGCTCGTTACCGCCGCCCGCCGAACGCCCAGTCGTGCACCTCGACGTCGGCGTACCGGTCCAGGGTCAGGACGGCCCGCGCCGTGCCCGGGTCCGGCGCCCGAACCAGCAGTGCCGTACCCAGCCAGGTGGTGCCGTCGTCGGACAGCAGCGGCCCGTACGCGATCAGCTCGTCCCGGTCGGGCGGCGGGACAAGGTCGGCGGCCTGCCCGGAGCCGAGGCCCAGCACCAGATACCGGTTGCCGCCTTCTCGGCCGCCAGGGAAATCCCACATGGTGCGCCCCAGCACGTTGCGCCATCGGCGCAATACGACGTCCCGGTACACACCGGCCTGGTAATTGGGCTCGTCGAAGACGAACGCACGCGCGGTGGCGAGATCTGGGAGGTCGACGATGTGCACGCTGCCGGTGACCGTTTCGCTGCCGTAGCCGAAGGTCGGGCCGCGCGCGATCATCCCCGCCCCGTACCGGTCCATGTAGGACCAGTGCTCCTCCAGCAGCTCGTCGCGCAGCGCCGCGGAGCCAGGCCGATCGCGGTGATAACAGAAGAACTCCATGCCGAGAGTACCTACCACCATGGATGCGCTCTGCCAACACGGTGTCGTACGTCCGGCCGCCACCGGACTTGTCTTTGTGAACTAGATGCACAAGGATGTCTTGTACTGCGAGCGCTTCGCCTGGGGGGATCTGTCATGCGCGAGCAGGGGGCCGTCATCCGGAATGGCGGCCCGAAATAGGCCTAATGTCCGAAACTACTTATGGGCAAAGCTCTATATCAGACATCGTTGCTTTCGCATGGATAAAGGGGGTGCGGTGGTTGTGGTGATTGCCGACAATACCGATTCAGAGCTTGCGCTCGCTTTACCCTGTCTGGATGATGGCTCGATCTTCTTATCCTGGGCGAGGCGGGTGGGCGTGACTCCATTGGACCGGTCCGATCCCCAGCGGATCGGGGACATCGTCTTACGAGGCAGGCTGGGCAGCGGGGGCATGGGCCGGGTCTTCTTCGGTGTCACGCCGGATCACGAGCGGGTCGCCGTCAAGGTGATCCGGGAGGATCTCGCCGACCGAGCCGAGGTGCGGGCGAGGTTCGCCAGGGAGATCGACGCCTTACGCACGATCCAGGGACCATCCGTGGCGAGCCTGGTCGAGGCCTCCGAAGACGAGGGCGAGAGCCCGTGGCTCGCGGTGGAGTACGTCAGAGGGCTGAGCCTGCGTGCGTTCGTCGACCTCCAGGGCCCCCTTTCCGCGGATCAGGCGGCCACCCTCGGCGTGCTGCTCGCCGACGCGCTCCAGGCCGTCCACCAGGCGGGCCTGCTTCATCGGGACCTCAAGCCGGGAAACGTCCTGCTCGGCAGGGACGGCCCCAAGGTCATCGACATGGGCCTGGTGGCGCTCGCCGAAGGGCCGACCGACCTCACCACCTCCGAATCGATGCTGGGCACGCCCGCGTGCATGGCTCCCGAGCAGATCAACACCCCGAAGAACCTGACGCCGAAGACGGACGTCTACGCGCTCGGCTCGACCATGCTGTTCGCCCTCACCAAGCACTACCCCTACAAGGCAGACAACCTGCATGCCTTGCTGTTCGTGATCGCCAACCCGGGCAAACACCCCGACCTGGACGGACTTCCGGCGGAGATGACCCCGATCATCTCCGCGATGCTCGCGTACGACCCCGCCGTGCGCCCGGATCTCGCCCAGGCCAGGGCAATGCTCACCGACCTGGCCACCCGCGACGGCGGGACCCTGCCCGTCGCGATCCGGCGGCTCGCGGTGGCGACGTATGTCGAGCGGCCGTCCGATCCGCCCGAGCTCGACCCGCCCCTGCCGAGGAGGCGAGAGCTCACCCACGTCCTCCACTCGGATTCCGTCGTCG
Source organism: Sphaerisporangium sp. NPDC049002 (assembly GCF_040649355.1). NCBI lineage: Bacteria > Bacillati > Actinomycetota > Actinomycetes > Streptosporangiales > Streptosporangiaceae > Sphaerisporangium > Sphaerisporangium sp. NPDC049002. The sequence goes on from NZ_JBEZFH010000003.1 coordinate 74,082, forward strand.
CACGGCTGGCCGAGCGGCTGCGCGGCGCCTACGCCTGCAACGCCACGTTCTGAGCGTCCACGTCTGAAGGAGAGCAGTGACCGAGACGACCTTTCCCCCCGGCGCTCGGGTCTGGATCCGCGAAGCGGAGTGGATGGTCCGTACGTGTACCCCCGTGAAGCACGACACGAGGCACCACCGGATCACCGTGGTCGGCGCGTCCGAGTTCGTCCGTGACGAGGACGCCGTGTTCTTCACCGATCTCGATGACGTCGAGCTGATGCGTCCAGAAGAGACCGCCCTGGAGCAGGACGACACGCCGCACTTCGCCAAGAGCCGGCTCTTCTTGGAGGCGATCCTGCGCAGGACGCCGTTGCCGCAAACGGAGAAGGGCCTCGCGCTGCCCGACCGGTTCCTGCTGGACCCGCTGCCCTATCAGCTGCGCCCGGCCGAGCTGGCGCTGAACGGGCTGCGCCCCCGCATCCTGCTCGCCGACGTCGTCGGACTCGGCAAAACGCTGGAGATCGGGCTCATCCTCGCCGAGCTGATCAGGCGGGGGCGCGGCGACCGCATCCTGGTGGTCACACCGCAGCAGGTACTGGAGCAGTTCCAGCACGAGTTGTGGACCCGGTTCTCCATCCCCCTGATCCGGCTGGACTCGGTCGGCATCGAACGGATCCAGCGGGAGATCCCGGCCGGACGCAACCCGTTCACGTACTACAAGCGGATCATCGTCTCCGTCGACACGCTCAAGAACGAGGGCAAGCACGGCCAGCACCTGGAGAAGATCCACTGGGACGCCGTGGTCATCGACGAGTCGCACAACCTCATCGGCGAGAGCAGCCTGCGCAACAAGCTGGCCAAGCTCCTCGCCCGCAGGACCGACGCGCTGCTGATGGCCAGTGCCACCCCGCACAACGGGGAAAGCAGGTCATTCGCCGAGCTGGTCCGCATGCTCGACCCGGCGGCCATCGTCGACGAGGACGACTACTCGGCCAAGGACATCCGGCACCTCTACATCCGCCGTACCAAGATCGACCCTGAGGTACGGAACCACATCGGCACCAAGTGGCCCGACCGGGGGCCGTCCGTCCCGGTCAGATGCGCGGCCTCCGACCCGGAGGAACGGATCTTCGAGGAGCTGACCCGGGTCTGGCTCGCCGGTGACCAGGGGGAGGGAGGAGCGCCGGTCAGCAAGGAGCGGCGGCTCTTCCCGTACACCCTCCTCAAGGCCTTCCTCTCCTCGCACCACGCCCTCGCGAAGACCGTGACCAACCGGCTGAAGAACACCGTCAAGCCGCCCGAGCCGCGCGAGCGGCAGGCCCTGGAGACCCTCGGCAGGCTCGCCGCCCGGGTGAGCGACGCCGACTCGGCCAAGCTCGCCGCCCTGGTCGGTCAGCTCACCGAGATCGGTGTGGGGCCGCGCGGCGACCGGCGCGTGGTGGTGTTCTCCGAGAGCGTCGAGACGGTGAAGTGGCTCGCCCGGGTCCTCCCGTCCAAGCTCGGACTGACCACCGAAGGCGCTGTCGAGATGATGCTCGGCAGCGGGTTCACCGACCAGCAGCAGCAGGAGGTCATCGAGCGGTTCTCGCTCGCCGACAGCAAGGTACGGGTGCTGGTCACGACCGACGTGACCTCCGAAGGCGTCAACCTCCACCGGCAATGTCACCATCTGATCCACTATGACGTGCCGTGGAGCCTGATCCGCATCGAGCAGCGCAACGGCCGGGTCGACCGGTACGGGCAGCGACACCAGCCGCAGTTCAAGGCGCTGATCCTGACCTCCCGCGTGCCCGGGACCAAGGACGACACGCTGGTCGCGGAGAAGCTCCTGGAGAAGGAGGCGACCGCCCACCGCGGCCTCGGCACCGCCGAGGCGGTGACCGGCGAGTACCGCGCCGAGCGTGAGGAACGCCGGCTCATCCAGGACCTTCTCGACGGGAAGACCGTCGAGGAATCCCTGGAAGCCCACCAAGGTCTCGATGTCCTCGCCGGCCTGCTCACGGCCCCGGCGGACCTCCCTGACGCAGCGGGCACGCGTACGGATTCCGAGCCGCTAAGGGCGGACGTGCCGAAGCTGTTCGGCAGTACTGAAGACTTCGTCCGCGAGGGCGTGCGCACGCTCGGCCTCCTGAAGGACCTGGAGGACGACGGTGAGATGCTCGCCTTCACACCCCCCGGCGACCTCATCCACCGGCTGTCCGCGCTGCCCGCGTCCTACCTGCGCACCCATGACGTCAGAAAGCGGATGAAGGTCACCTTCAGCCGTTCACTGGCCCAGCGCAAGCTCGACGAGGCGCGCAGGACCAAGACCATGTGGCCGGACATCGCCTACCTGTCCGACCTGCACCCCATGGTGGAGTGGCTCACCGACAAGGTCCTCGTACGGCTCGGCCGCCAGAAGGCCCCCGTCCTGATCGCGAACGTCCCCGAGCCGACCTTCCTCATCCAGGGCATCTACTCCAACGCCCTCGGCCAGCCCACGGTCGTGGAATGGATGGCGATCACCGGGCTCACGGATGCGCCCGTCCTGCACGACATGGTGGCGACCCTGCACCAGGCCAAGGTCGGGCCGGGGATGAACAACCCGGTGCAGCCGCTGGACCTCCAGCGCCTCCAGGACCTGGTGAAGCCCGCCGTCAAGGTCGCCCGCGCCCATCTGGAGGAGCGGCGGGCTCACTACGACGAGGAGATCGTCGAGCCGCTCGACGCCTACCGGGCGAAGCTCACCCGATGGCAGCAGCTCACCCTCGACGGGGTGCACGCCTCCCAGTTCGGCCGCAGATCGGCCGACGTGCACGAGACCGTCGCCGAGCAGCAGCGCCTGATCGACTCCTTACGGACCACCGGTGAACCGCTGCTGCGAGTGCTCGCCGTACTGATTGAAGGCTGAACCCCATGAGCTTCGATTCGCTGGTCAACCGCGGCGACTATTTCTCGGCGCACTACCTGGCCGAGGTTCTCCCCAAGGAACTCAAGAAGAAAGAAGGCCTGCTGGCGCGCTGGAACGAGGAGGAGAAGGCCGGCCGTACGACGCCGCGCCGGGGACTGCGCGCCCTGGGCAGGCCGTACTTCGCCGATCGGCCGTTCTTCGCCGACTTCGACGCACGGCTGCGCGATGGCGACGCCGTCAGCCCGGACGAGGAGACCGAGTGGCGTAAGGAGCTGACCGAGCTGCACGGCGACGTGCTCCGGGCCCTGGCCTTCGAGACGGGGCCACGCGAGGTGACCGTGGCGCGGGCCGGCAAGGAGTACTCCGTCCAGGTCGCGTACGCGGACCAGCACCTGGTGGCCGTCGAATGCGGCTGGGCCGCCGACGTGGACGCCGCCTTGGACGCGCGCTCGGGCCGGGTGCTGTTCCCTGTGCGACTCGACAACCGCGAGAGCGTCACGTCGGTGACCAAGTTGGCCTCGTGGCTGCTCGCGAGCGACACGCCGCCGCGTTACGTACTCATCCTCGCCGGAGGAGTGGTCGTGCTCGCCGACCGCGCCACCTGGGGCGAGGGACGCTACATCGCTGTCAGCCTGGACGTGGCGCTCGGGCGGAACAACCTCGAAGAGCTGCAGACCATCGCGGCGCTCTTCGGCGCCGACTCGCTGCTGCCTCCCGAGGAGGGCGGTTCCGACAAGCTCGACGAGCTGCTCACCAGCTCCCGCCAGCACGCCGTCGGCGTCTCCACCGAGCTTCGCAGGGGCCTGCAGCAGTCGGTCGAGCTGATCGCCAACGAGGTGCTCGACCGGATCCGCCAGGCCGAACGTCCCACCGAGGACGGGCCCGTCAAAGTGCGGCCCGAGGACGTCATGGAGCCCGGAGCTCTCGCGAAGGAGCTGGGTCGCGAAGCGCTGCGCTACCTCTACCGGATCCTGTTCCTGTTGTACGCCGAAGCGCGGCCCGAGCACGGCATTCTGCCGACCGACGACGATGACTACACCAAGGGATACAGCCTCGCCCGGCTCGGAGACCTCGTCGTACGCGACCTGTCCGGAGAGGAGGCCAGGCACGGCTTCCACCTGTACGAGTCGCTGGACAAGCTGTTCGGCCTGGTCAACCGGGGACACCGTCCTCGGGGCGGGACCGCGCCGGAAGGCTCGGAGGGCGAGGGGCTGCGCTTCGAGCCGCTCCGCTCCGGGCTGTTCGAGCCCGAGGCCATCAAGCTCATCGGCCGTACGGCGCTGACCGTGCCCGGGTACGACGAGGACGACCCGGACACGCCGACGATCGACACCCGGCTCCGCGACGAGACGCTGCACAAGGTGTTGCGCCTGCTCATGCTCACCAAGGGGCGCAGGAAGGAGCGCGGCGGCTTCATCTCGTACGCGCAACTCGGCATCAACCAGCTCGGCGCGGTGTACGAGGGGCTGATGTCGTACACGGGCTTCATCTCCACCGAGGAGCTGTACGAGGTAGCCAAGCACGGCGACCCGCACGGCGGCACCTGGACGATCCCGGCATCCAAGGTCGACGACTACCCCTCGGACGTCTTCGTTCCCGAACTCGACGAGGATGGGCACCCGACCGGCGGGTACAAGCACCACCCCGAGGGCGCGTTCGTCTACCGGCTCGCCGGGCGTGACCGCGAGACCAGCGCCTCGTACTACACGCCCGAGCCGCTGACCCAGGTCACCGTCCAGCTCGCCCTGCGGCACCGGCTCGACCAGGACGGCACGGTCACCACCGCCCGCGAGATCCTGGAGTGGAAGATCTGCGAGCCGGCCCTCGGCTCTGGGGCGTTCCTCAACGAGGCCATCAACCAGGTGGCCGCCGAATACCTCAGGCGGCGTCAGAAGGAGCTCGGCCAGAGCGTCGACCCGGAGAGGTACGAGGAGACTCTGCAGCGGGTCAAGGCGTACATCGCGCTGCACAACGCCTACGGCGTCGACCTGAACGAGACCGCGATCGAGCTCGCCGAGGTCTCCGTCTGGCTGAACGTCATGCACCCCGGCCTCCAGGCCCCCTGGTTCGGGCTGCACCTGCGCAGGGGCAACTCCCTCATCGGCGCCGGCCGCCGCGTGTACGACCCGTCGGCGCTGGCCAAGGGGCAGTGGCTGAAGTCGGCCCCCGAGGACGTCCCGTTCTCCGCGGGCCCGCTGCCTGCCGGGAAGGTGCACCACTTCCTGCTGCCCGCCGAGGGCTGGGGAGCCGTCGCGGGAGCCAGGGAAGCCAAGGAGCTCGCGCCTGAGGACACCAAGCGCCTCGCCGACTGGCGCAGGCAGATCCGCAGATCACCGTCGGACAAGAAGTCCGGTGCTCGGAAGCTCTCCCAGCTCCAGCGCCTCCAGGCTCTCTCCGGCCGGGCCGAGTACCTCTGGGACCTGGTCATCCAGCGCCTCGCCATCTCCGAGCGCGAGATCAGCCGCAAGATCGACGTCTGGGGCGCCGACTGGATCGACCAGCCCGGCGACGCCGTTCCCAAGGAGAAGGTCTTCGGTGACCTCGTCGCCCCCGGCACTCCGTACTGGCGGTTGAAGAAGGTCATGGACGCCTGGTGCGCCCTCTGGTTCTGGCCCCTCGACAAGGCCGCCCTCCTCGACGGTACCGACCCGGTCTATACGAGGCTGGCGCCGCCTAACGCAGCTGACTATGGATCAGATGCTGTCACGCCGGTCGTGGCGAGGACGGACGCGGGACGTACTCACCCGGCGGCGGCCACACAGCCCGGTCCCCAGGATTCGGTCCAGACGGCCACCCCCGTCGGCCCCGACCCGGACGAGACCATCGGCTTCCGGATTGGTCACCAGAGCGCGCTGTTCCCCAGCGGTGACGAGCAACTCTCCCTGGACGGTTTCGCCCACGAGGCCAAGGAAGCCCGCACCTTCTCCCGCCCTAAGCCCACCCGCAAGCGCCCGGCCTTCGAGCCGCTCCGCCCGGTCATCCCCTTGGCCGACCTCGACGACTGGCTCGACTTCGCCGAATCCCTCCTCGGCCGCGCCGACATTCCCGAAGACTCCCTGGCCTCGAACTTCGCCAGCCTGAATGATCTTGAGGCGTACGAAGACCAGCTGCCTCTCTGGATGGGCATGGCTTCCCCCAACAAACTGGCCGAACACTTCCCCTGGCTCGGCACCATCGAAGACACCACCGACCAACAGGGCTTCTTCCACTGGGAACTCCATTATGCCCAGGTATTCAATAGGGGTGGGTTCGATCTTCAAGTCGGAAACCCCCCTTGGGTCCGTCCCCGTTGGGAAGAGGCGCCGGTCCTCGCCGAACTGGCGCCGTGGTTCAAGCTTGCGGAGAAGCCCAGTATGGAGGATTGGCGGGACCGCAAGGCGGCTGTACTCCTAAAGAAATCCTCGCGAGACTATTTCCTGGGTGAACTAGCCACTAACACTGCAGCGGTCGAATTCCTCGGCTCTGCGGCCATTTATGTGTTGTTAGTGGGTACTCAGCCCGACCTCTATCGTGCTTTTATGTGTCGCATCTGGGGCAACCTTGCTCGATATGGCACTGCTGGGATGATCCATCCCGATACCCACTTTGCGGGAGTTAAGGAAGGCCGGTTGCGGGCGGAGACCTATCCTCGCCTGCGCGTGCATGGCCACTTCATGAATTCCCGATTCCTTTTTGATGGTGAGGATCGCCTGGAGTTTGGTGTTCATATCTACGGGCGCCCGTGGGAAAGAATAGAATTCATACATATGAGCTGGCTCTTCGATCCGGCGACGCTGGTCTTGTCGCTCAACCACGACGGGACTGGCGAGATTCCGGGTACGAAGTACAATCGCACTTGGGATGTTCGGCCACATCAGTCGCGTTTGTTACGTGTGAATAGCGATGTATTGGCAAATTGGCAGCAGCTCACGGATCCGGGTGCCGCGCCAGTGGAACAGACTCCTCTTCTGTATCCGGTGACCACCGCAGAAGCGGGCGCTATTAATGCGCTTGCTACATACAAGATCAGACTGGGTGCGTACGGCCCTCGGATCACTCGCGGCTACGATGAGGCGAATGGCAAAAGAGATGGCCTGATTCGATGGCGGACCGGTAATCCTGGCTCGCTCCATGACGCCATCTTGCAGGGGCCGCACTTCGCTCAGGCCACTCCCTTCAACAAGCAGCCTAATGTACCCTGCCGAAACAAGAACGACTATTCGTCTTGGAACCTAACTACGCTGCCTCGCGATGCTGTTCCAGTCACCAACTATGAGCGAGCTTGCAATGAGGAGACTTATTTTGCTGCTCAAGACCGTTGGGTGGACCATGAGTCGGTGCTCCGGCGGTGCACAGACTTCTATCGTCTCGCGTGGCGCCGCATGATTCCTCTTGCCAACGAGCGGTCGCTGTTCGCTGCTCTGATTCCGCCCGGCCCGGCTCACGTCCACGCTGTGTATACGCTCGCGGCACGAAACAACCTGGAAACCGTGCTGGCCGCTGGCTTCTGGGCAGCGCTACCAGTGGACTATCTGCTTCGGATCACCGGCCGAGCCGATCTTCAGACAGGTGATGCGCTTAACCTGCCCGCTGCGGATCCCGATCACCCACTTGCTTCGGCGCTCCTGCTCCGTACGCTTCGGCTGAATTGCCTCACCGACGCCTACGCTCCGCTTTGGGGAGAGCTCTATGATCCTGCGTGGGCAAAGGAGAAATGGGCCGTTGTATGGCCGGATCTGGAGTTGCTTGGAAACGTGACGAAGGTCGCGCCGGAGTGGACGTTCGCAACGCCGCTCAGGACCGAGCGGGAGCGACGGGCAGCCTTGGTGGAATTGGACGCCCTTGTCGCGCTCTGGCTTGGAATCTCGGCTGGAGAGTTAGTCGCGGTCTACCGCTCTCGTTATCCGGTCCTGTCTGACTATGAGGCGCGGATTTGGTTTGATGCGAAGGGCCGGAAGATCGCCGGAAACCACAACACGTACGGATACGGGCAGACTAAGGAGCATTTCGAGCAACTGATGGCACACCTCGATCCGGAGGTTCGGGGACCGGTGCCCGAGGGATACGCCGCGCCGTTCTACAAGGCGGATCGGGAAGCTGAGTATCGGCAGGCTCGTGCGGTTTTCAGTGAGCGACTGCGCAAAGCTCAGGCGGGGGAGTGATGGCCCGAGTGGGCGGGAGCCGGGCCGCGGTGGAGTCTCGGCAGGCCGGTGAAGCCGATAGGCCGGCCGCGTCGCGGTCGAACGGGGAACCGGTGGGCGGGGCCGGGGTCCGCTCAGAGCCCTTCGGGGGGCCGGCGTGCGAAGGGGTCCCCGGTATGGATCTGCTGGAGGAACGACGGCCGTACCGTCTTGAGTTCTCCTCTGCGCTTGCCTCGTCACCTTCCGTAAGGCACACTAGGGAGTGCCGCACCCCCGGTGGGTGTTGGAAGTGAGGCCGGGCCTCCCGATGGAATCGGGCGTCCGGCCTTCGCGCTGTCTGCCCTCAGTCGAGGCAGATCACGTGAACCTGCTCGGTCAGAAGATCGAAGCAGCCTGTGCGTTCATCCAGCCACCAAGTGGTGGCCCCTACGACGCTGTCGGCAGCCCAGAGAAGCGGTTCTTCGTAAGAGGACTGCCACGAGACCGCCATGTTCTTCGACAGTCCGTGCGTTTTGCGGGCAGCCATGAGGAGCAAGAGGTCCAGGTGGTCCTGGCCGGGAGAGCGACTCTCGACGATGACTGTCGAGACCGCCATCCCATCCAGTTCGACCAGCAATCTCTGCAGACACCTCCGGCGCGCTCGTTCGGTTCGGGTGTCCTTCCCGTAGAGGTGAACCGCGACGATGCCGCGTATCGGCATGTCCGCCAGCCTCTCGCTGATCGCGAGTTGCCGTGCGGAGGATTCCTCTCTCCAATGCAGGCGGGTGTTCTTGCCCAGGCGGAGCGACCTCAGAACTGCCCGGATGTCGTCGTGATCGGTGGAGTCCACGATGACGGCTGCCAGGGCGTAGACGCCGCAGTCGTCGGGGCGGCGACGGAGGCTCTCGTCGATGTACGCGGTAAGCACCGGGTAAGGTTATCGTCACTTAAAGTAAAAGAAGCTCGAATGCAACGGAGATTCCGAACACGGATTCGGGTTATAGGCGGACAAAGTAAGGCGCTAGCCGCACAACTTCATGGGAGGGCGGCGTGAAGCCGACGCTGGCGGCTGAGGAGTTACAGCGGAATCTGACGCAGTTCCTCACGACCACGTTCGCCCTTGCCGAAAAGCCCGTACGCGAGGCGCTCGAACGGTTTCTCACCCATCCTGAGCAGGGCATCTTCCGCGGGCCGTACCTGCGGATCCGTACGCCGTTCCGGGCCGCCGAGGAGGGCTGGCGGGACGCCCTCGGGTGGGCGCCGCAGGACTTCATGCCGTACCGGCACCAGGCCAGGGCCTTCCAGAGGCTCAGTTCGCTGAACAAGGCCCCCCAGCCGACGCTGATCACCACAGGTACCGGCTCGGGCAAGACCGAGTCCTTCCTGCTCCCGGTGCTGGACCACTGCCGGCGCGAGCGGGCCGAGCAGAGGCCCGGCGTCAAGGCCGTACTGCTGTACCCGATGAACGCCCTGGCCACCGACCAGGCCCATCGGATGAACGAGTACCTGCGGCAGCCCGACCTCCAGCGGGTCACCGCCGCGCTCTACATCGGCGACACCCCCGAGGTCGGCTACCAGCGGGTGATGACCCAACGCGCGGAGATCCGCAGGAACCCGCCCGACATCCTCATCACCAACTACAAAATGCTGGACCTGCTGCTCCAGCGCGCCGACGACCTCCCCCTCTGGGACGACGCCTGCATCGCGTACGTCGTGGTCGACGAGTTCCACACCTACGACGGCGCGCAGGGCACCGATGTCGCCATGCTGCTGCGCCGCCTCGCCGCCGCCACCGGCCATTCGACGGTTTCCGGCCAGGGGGAGGGGAGGCCGCTGGGGGCCGAGCGTGCCATGGTCTCCGAGGTGGAGAATCGGCTTGGTAAGGCGGGCATCATCGCCGCGTCCATCGGACCCGAGGGACCGAAGCTGTACGACGCGGTCCACATCGGGACGATGCACCGGTTCAAGGGGCTGGAATACCAGCGGATGATCATCGCGGGGGTCGCCGAAGGGCTTGTGCCCTCACATCGGGTCGCTCAGTACGAGCGAGGTGATGCGTTGCGCTATCGGCGTGAGCTCCAGCGGGCCCGCTCCCTGCTGTTCGTCGCGTGCACGCGGGCGCGGGATTCGCTGGTGATCTCCTGGAACGGCCGGCGCAGCAGGTTCCTGCCGTGAAGACGATCGCCGAGCGCTACCAACTGTCCCAGCCCATCGCGCGAGGGGGCATGGGTCAGGTATGGCTGGGATCTGACCTGCGACTCAACCGGCCCGTCGCGGTCAAACTGATCCACGAGGACGACCTGGCCGACAGGAAGGAGGCGGTACGGCGCTTCTATCGCGAGGCGCGGATCACCGCCCGCCTGCGGCACCCCGGCGTGCCCGTCGTGTACGACTTCGGGAGCGACGAGGGCCGGCTGTTCCTGGCCATGGAGTACCTCGACGGCCACACGGTCGCGCACCTGATCGACGAGCACTCGCCTTTGCCCATTCCCTGGGTGGCGCTTATCAAGGCGCAGGTCTGCGCTGTGCTGGCCGCCGCGCATGGCGCAGACCTGATCCACCGGGACGTCAAGCCTGGCAACCTGGTCATGCTCCCGGATGCGACAGTGAAGGTGATCGACTTCGGGGTGGCGACGGCGCTGACCGGAGAGGAGTTCTCCAGGATCACCCAGTCAGGCGCGGTACCCGGCACAGCCCGCTACATGGCCCCGGAGTTGCTGGACGGTGCCTCGGCGAGCCGCTTCAGCGACCTGTACACCGTGGGGTGCCTGCTGTATGAGCTGCTGACCGGTTTACGCCCCTTCGCCGCGTCCGACCTGATGGCCGAGATCTACCGCAGCCGCAGCGAAACACCGCCACCTCTGGGCCGCTCCGACGTCCCCAGGGAACTCCATGATCTGACATTCCACCTGCTCGCCAAGTCGCCCGGAGAACGCCCGCAAAGCGCGGAGTCCGTCTTCTCCACTCTCCTTCCTCTAGTTCAATCCCCGCCACCGCTCCCAGGCTTGATCGACAAGGACCTGTCCACCCACCCGACCCACATGTACGCCGCGACGCTTCGGCAGTAAGTACAAGACCATAGAGGGATTGTCGGCAGCAACGGTGACCTATAAGGGTTCTGAAAGTCCGCACCGATCCGATCAGGAGTGCGATCCTGCCTATTCCGTGAGTACCCCGGCTCGCCGCAGTCTCGATGAAGTACGCCATGAGACATATTCCTGATATGTGAGGTATGTGTGAGTGGTATTGATTTGTCGTACCTGGCGACTTGTAGCGCGCCGGAGTCGGTGGATAGGGATGGGTTTTCTGTGCAATCCGTTTACGTGCCAGGCTCGTTTGTGCAAAGATCGTTTGCCTTGTTCGGGTAGTGGCATTGCGAAGGGGTCGGTGTGAAAGCCAACGAGACGACGCTGCGAGGGATCATCGCTGGCGAGCAGCAACTGCTGGTGCCCCTCTACCAGCGGCCGTACTCCTGGGAACGCGGGCAGTTGTCCACCCTATGGCGGGACATCGAACTCCAGGCGGACCGAATCGAGCAAGGTAAGGAGAACAGCCACTTTCTCGGCTCGGTGGTCCTCGCTCCCGGCCCCAACAACTCGCCAGGGAACCCGGAGTGGCTGGTGGTGGACGGCCAGCAGCGGCTGACGACCTTGATGGTCGCCCTCTGCGCTCTACGTGATCATCAGGCCGCCGAAGATCCAGTGCATCGGGAGCGGATCAACGAGACCCATCTGATCAACAGATTTCGTCCCGGTGACACTCGCTACCGGCTGCTGCCCACCCAGGCGGATCGGCAGGCGTACAAAGACTGCGTCGAAGGTCAGCCTTTCGGTGCCACAAGGAGCCTCGTCGCGCCCGCCTACCAGTTCTTCCGTACCAAGCTCGTCGAGGTCGACGACCCGGCGGACCCGCACGACATCGCGCGTATCGAGAGCGTCGTGCTCAACCGGCTGAACCTCGTGCAGATCGTCGTAGAGGGCGATGACAACGCCTTCCGGATCTTCGAGTCCATCAACAACACAGGCATGCAGCTCAGCCAGGTCGACCTCATCCGCAACTACGTCTTCATGCACTTGCCCACCAAGGGTCAGTTCGTCTACGACACCTACTGGTTGCCCATGCAGGAGAAGCTGGGCTCCAAGGGGATGGACCAGCTGATGTACCTGGCGCTGATCCTCGACCGGGGCGACGAGGCCCAGTACAACGACACCTATCGCGGTCATCAGGAGTTGCTCCACTCCGTGACCATGGACAAGAAGCACGTGGAGGACCGAGTCGAGGCGTACGTCAAAGATCTCGCACGCCGGTCCCGCTACCTCCAGCGGATTCTGGCGCCGACCGGCGAGTCGGAGATCGACGCGCGCCTGCGGTTCCTGAACGAGTGGAAAGGCAATACCGCCTACCCCGTCATCATGCGGTTGCTGGAGCTCCACGAGAGTGGCGAGGCCACTGAGGACGAGGTGATCGAGGCGCAGCGTTACATTGAGAGCTTCCTGGTCCGCCGTCTCATCGGGGGAGTCACCACCGGCAATCTCAACAAGATCTTCATGCGTCTGACCCCGGAGCTGACCGGCGAAGACCCGGTGGCCGACGTCGTGCGTACCGGCCTGTCACCGGCTCGTCTGTACTGGTCGTCCGACGAGCAGTTCCGTACCGACATCGGGAGCCGGGCGTTCTACTGGCAGGGGCGCACCGCCCAGCAGAAACTCGTGCTTCGAAGGCTGGAGGAGTCCTACGGCGGGAAGGAACCGGTCGAGCTCTCCGATAAGAAGATCACCATCGAACATGTGCTGCCACAGAGCCCGACCGCAGAGTGGCGGGACCAACTCGCCGCCGACGGGGATGCCGACCGGATTCACAAGGAGCTCGTCCACACCCTCGGCAACCTCACTCTCAGCGGCTACAACTCCGAGCTGAGCAACATGCCGTTCGCGAAGAAGCGTGAATTCCTCGGCCAAAGTGGTCTGGTCATGAACCAGCGGATCGCCAAGCATGAGCGGTGGGGCAAGGCGGAGATCCAGTCCCGTGCCGACGAGCTTGCCTCGCGGGCCATAGGGATCTGGCCGAGTCCGCTGGACCTTGGCCCGGTTGGTCCCTCGCGTGACTGGACACTGTTGCACTCCGCGCTCGCGGCACTGCCGGCGGGCACCTGGACGACGTATGGAGATCTGGCGGAGCTGATCGGATCACATGCCGTGCCCGTCGGTGTGCACCTCTCCACTTCGAGTGTGCTCAACGCTCACCGGGTGCTTACCGCGAACGGGCAGGTCTCCACAGGATTCCACTGGGCGGACGAGAACGACGACCGCGACGTGCACGAGGTGCTCCGTGCCGAGGGGATCAGGCTGGACGAGGCCGACCGCGCGGATCCCGCCCAGCGGATCTCGGCCCGGGAGCTGGCAGAGCTGCTGGAGCTTCCAGGGGCGGTGGATCTCAGTGAGGCGGCGCTCGCGGCCGATGAGGACTTCTCCCAAGTCGGGGAGCATGAACAGCGCTTCTTCCAGCAATTGGGCGAGGCCAAAGGGCCGCAAGCGGCAGGTGCGGTCTCCCGCCTCCTGGAGTGGTGGCGCGGCCGCGGTGGCGAAGTGCAGTTCGGACGGTCGGCAGGAGCGTCGGCGGCGCCCTTCATCAGAATCGGCAGCGAGATCCTTCCCATCGTCCGCTTCTATTCCAAGACGGTCGAGGTGCCGTTCGCCACGCACAAGAAGCGCGTCCCGTTCAACGATCCCGTCCTGCGGGACGAGCTGCGCCGGAGAGTGAACGAGGCCCCCGGTGTCGACCTGCCCGCGGCGAAGCTGGAGCTGTACCCCTCGTTCGACATCGCCTTGATGGCGAACGATGCCGTCTGGGACGTGGTGGTCTCCTCACTCGACTGGTTCGTGACCCGCGCCAAGGGGTGATGGACTCCGAATAGGCGCGGGCACGGACACAGAGGTCTACAGAGCTGGTGTGTCGGTCTGTCGACGACGTGACCAGCCCTCCCCGCCGTTCAAGGCCAGGGGGCTCTGGGCCGACTCCAGTTCGCGCGGCGGCACCGCGCTGTGGCGTCTGCGGGGCAGGAAACGCCCTCAGGGCGAGTGGGAGGAGGAGCGCCGTGTCTCCTAGGTGGTCGCCGGTGGGGGCAGTGGCGCGATTTCTCGTTCGTGGTAGGCGATCAGGTCTTCCGCCTGGTCGTACAGGCGGATGAGCGCGTCCAGGCACGGCCCGATCACCTGGGGATCGCTCACCCTGCGCGCCCCGGTGTGTCCGCCGGCCGCGTCGTAGAGCACTTCGTAGCAGAGTGAGCGAGAGAAGATCACAAGTTCCGGCACCGGGGAGTTCCGCTCGAAGTCGCGTACGGCGCCCGCGGGGAGGACTCTGACCTGTTCACCCGTCGACACCCGTATCGCCAACCCGTTGATCTCCCACTGCAGGTAGGGCGTGATCGGGGTCTCGACGATGCGCAGCCGGCGGAACTCGGCATGGGTGGCGTACTGCTCCTCCAGCGGTGGGCGCCAGTCTTCGAGCAGTTCCATGGAGCGTTTCCAGTCGCCGTGCATCATGGCCTGCCAGCTTTCGACGTCGGGTTCGTGGAACTCCTGGGCTCGCTCCAGCTTCCAGACGGTGTCGCTCGCGGCGGCGTAGACCTTGTCGAACTCCTCCTGGTATTCGGCGACGGGAAGGACCTCGCCTCCGGCGGTCCGAAGGTGGTGGAACGGGTCCAAGACTCCTCCGATTTTGGTCGGTGTCGCGGTCGGTGTCACTTTCGTTGCGCGGTCGCCAGGCGCGAGATGGTGACGGCGCGCCGGACTCGCCGGCCGTGCCGTCGCCACCAGGCTCTCGCCCAGAGCGACTGGAAGAACAGGATGACGAGCAGGGTCACCAGCGCGTCGGCGAGCCGGGCGGGACCAGGCTGATGGGAAAGCGTTTCGAGCGCCCGGGTCAGCAGGGCCAGGGTGGCGGGAAGGGTGATGAGGAGCGCGATCGACAGGCATCCCGCCGTCCCCAGCACGACCAGGGACGTGTACCAGCGCAGCGCGCGGCGTTCCGCCACGGGCAGAGCGGCGAGGGGGTTCGGCCGCCGGCGGCCCGAGACGAGATGGAGCAGGTAGGCGCCCGCGTCCCTGTACATGTTCCGGCAGCCGGTGAGGTCCTGCAGAACGAAGTACAGGTCGGTGCGCATGAACACCAGGAACTGGGTCGCCACCATCGTCAGTGCCGTCAGTATGACGACCGTCAGGAGGGGGTGCCCGCCGGTGGCGGCCGTCAGGACCAGGCAGACCGCGCACACCGCGCAGTCCACGGCCATGCCGGCCAGGTACACCGTCATCCGGATCCGGCGTTCGGCCAGCCAGATGCCCGAGACGTCCGTCTGCGCCGCGAGGAACTGCAGGCGGGTCCCGAGCCGGATGCGCCCCGGAACCCCCGCGGCCCGCGCGGTCGAAAGGTGGGCCAGCTCGTGAACGAGGATGAGGGTCCAGCCCACCGCGATCTGGGTCAGCAGTACGGCCGTTCCATTGCTGCTCCACAGCAGATCTCGCCAGCCGGGCATGAGCCCCGGACGGAGGAGGAGTGTGGCCGCGCCGGCCAGGATGACCAACGCCACGGCCAGGTGAAGGCGTGGGCTGAGGGCCCACCGCACGTGCCGGGCCGTGAGGCGCGGCAGCGTGGGGGGAAGCGGCACCGGGGAGCCGGTCGCGCGGCCGTCGACCGCGGCGACCAGGCCCGCTTCGGTCAGCCCGGCGACGAAGCCCGCGACGTCGAGCCGTGCGCCGGTGTCCTCGAAGAGGCGGCGCTCGGTCTCCTCGACTGATCCGTACTCCTGAAGCAACTGGATCGCCCGTAGCCCCGCGGACGGTACGGCCACGAAGTCACCGGAATCGACACGGCCGACGATCCACTCGTCCCTGTCGCGGCGGAATCCAACCTCATGAAGTTCTACCAAGGTCATGCCGGCGGCGTTCCTCTACATGCGAGTGACCGGTAGGCGGAAACGCGCCTCGCCTACCGGTCAGCGCGTGATCAGTTGGAGTTGCCAGAGCTGTCAGCGGTGGTTTCGATCTTGTCGAGCCGGCGGATGGTGATCGTCACCTTCGCCTCACCCTCGTCCTCGGAGGGCTGGATCTCGCTCTCTGCGTGAGACATGGTGCGCCTTCCGTTAGAGAAGCTCCTGCGGACCCCCAGATCATCCAGGCCCTTGAGGGCGTGGTCAAGGTTTGTCGGATGGCCCTGTCCGGGCGCGACACACCGGGCATCCCTCGCGCGCGGGATGGCGGATGTCGATGAGCTGGTCGGGCGCGATCAGATTCATGCCGCAGACGCGTCCCGGCGGGATGGCGGGAACACCGGTGAGCTGTGTGATCACCGCGTGGGCCACCAAATGCCCGGAGATTCCCGCCGAGGTGGCGATCACCCCTGGCCCACCCAGGTCGACGGGGGTTCCCGGGCGACGCCTGGCCTGCTCGCCCGCACTGACGCACTCGTAACACGGTCCGCCCGGTCCGTACACCCCCACCGTCACCAGCGGACCGCTGTAGCCGCCACCCGCCCAGGGGATACCCGCCCTGGCGCACGCCCGGTTGGCCCAGACGCGCAGGCCGTGGCCGCGAGGTTCGTCGGCGCAGAGCGCGAGCATGTCGGCGCCGGCGAGGAGTCCCGCGAGCTCCTCCTGGCTCGTGACCCGCCTGCGGTCACCGGTGATCGTCACATCGGAGTTGATCCCGCGTAGCCGGCGCACGGCCAGGTCCGCCTTGGCCTGGCCGACGTCCGCCTCGCCGTAGAGGACCTGACGGCTGAGGTTCGACAGCTCCACCACATCGGGGTCCACGCAGTGCAACCGGCCGACGCCCGCGGCGGCGAGCGCCCACGCCGCGTGGCTGCCCGTGCCACCCAGCCCGAGCACCACCACCCTGGCGTTCCTCAGCCTGAGCTGCGTCTCCCAGCCGTGCTCGCGGGGGATCAGGTCGATGCGCCGGAAGAAGGCGTGATTCCTGCTGTAGCGGTCGAGCTCTCGGGGGCTGAGATCGCCTGGGGGCGCCGCCGCCGCGTCTTCGAGATAGCCGGAACCGATGAGCTGGGCGACCACCGACTCGGCCTGCCCCGTGGACAGTTCGGGGAAGGCTCCGCCCAGGCGCGACACGATCTCCTCCACCGGGCGGGTCCCGTCCATGAGCGAGAGTGCCGTCCACACCCATCCGCTCGGATCGTCGATCTCGGCGGCGAGCCCGTAGACCTCACCGCCGACCCGGACGGTGCCATCCGGATACCGGTGCGGACGATGCTCCGGCTTCACCCGGGGACGACGCAAGGACACCACCTCCATCCCAGAAGGATCAAGCTTGTCTGAACCGCCCCCGTTTCGGCCGGGTAATTCGTCTTCTGATCGATGATCAGCCTACGAGCCTGAGTGTCCAGCGGCGGGAGGGGTCGGTGTCGCAGGTGAACTGGAGGGCCGTGACGTTGTTGGCGGTGCTGACTCCGCCCGCGATGGTGAGGCACTTGCCGGTCTGGACGTTTCTGATCTGGTAGAGGCCCGTCCCGGTGACGTCGGTGAGCCTCCAGCGGCGGGAGGGGTCGGTGTCGCAGGTGAACTGGAGGGCCGTGACGTTGTTGGCGGTGCTGACTCCGCCCGCGATGGTGAGGCACTTGCCTGTTTGCACGTTCGTGAGCATGAACGTGTTGGTCGGCCCGAGATTCGTGCGTGCCGCGGTTTTCGAGAGCGCTGCCGTATCCGCGCTGGCGGGGGAGGCGGCGGACACGCCCAGCGCGGCGACGGCGAAAGCGGCGGCGATGCTGAGCAGGGGGCGGATGGAACGGTCCATGTGATGCTCCTCGTGTCGCGCTGTTCCCGGTTCGTCCCGGACAGGCGGATTGGTATACGGCTTAGCGAGCGTGCCTGCAATGCCTACGGTCGCCGAGAACAGCGGAGCGCACATGAGTAGGCCCCTACTCAAGCGAGAAAAGGCCGATGCCGCTCCACACGTCGGTCCGACCGTACTCGGGCAGAGAGGGGTCCGGGCTCAAGCGCGAGTCCGTCGTTCGTCGGCCATGGAGAGTACGTGGTGATTGATCCGGCTCTGCGTTTACGCGAGTCGGACCTACCGGCGGCGGCTTACGGGGCCTGTCCACCATTCGGAAACCGGACCGGAGCGCCGCCACCGACTGGTGGGTCCGTTAAGTCGCCGCTAAGTCGCTGCGAAGTACCACTGGGCACTCTTCTGGAGAACCGAGAGATCAGCGGAAATGCCCGATTACCCGGATGGATCGGGCGGATCCCCGGCTGCTCGGGTCACAGGTCCCGGCCATCCCCGGACGACTCGTGTCCGGGAAGATTTCGACGGAGGAACATCCCATGAAGCTGTCCAGATCGGCTGCCGCAGGAGCGGCGGCACTCGCCGTCGCCGGCCTGGTCTGCACCGCGCCGTCCGCATCGGCCGCCGACACGCAGTGGCGGCACGCCTTCCAGGTCTCCCCCGGTGCGACCGTGACGGCCACCCAGACGTGCCCCGCGGGCGCCCCCTATCTCGTGCGGACCGGATTCCGCGCGGAGTACGGCACCGGCGTGGCGGTGACGAAGCAGATCCGGCGGGACGCCGCCGCCGACGGCTGGGTGGTGACCGCGACGAACACCGGCACCGAGGAGGCGACGGTGACGGCCGCCTACAGCTGTTCGACGACCGCGACGACGTACCCGAGGTGGAACAACGCCTGGGTGAGGTCGACCGATACGAACCCGCTCAACACCTCGATCGGCTGCCCGTCGGGCTACCCGTACTTCGACACGGGTACGGCCGTTCAGGGCGACACCAAGGTGTTCAACTACGTGACGCCCGACTTCGAAGCCGTGGCCGGCGTCCCTCACGTGACCCCGATCGGATTCCCGCAGAAGATCGAACTGACGTTCCGCAGCAGTTATCCGATCACGACCCACCCGTCTGTGATCGAGTGGATCAGGTTCGACTGGGTGTGCTCGAGGTAGCCGGGCTTGGCCGCCCGCCCGGCCGGCTTTCACCCTCCTATATGCCGACGGGAGGAGTGAACCCTATGCTGCTCTGGACATGGTGCGCTTGCGGGTTCTGGGGCGGTTCTCGGCCGAGGTGGCAGGGCGTCCGGTAGATCTGGGCCCACCGCTCCAGCGGGCGGTGATCGCGAGACTGGTGTGCGCCGGCGGGCACGTGGTCTCGACGGACCGGTTCCTCGACGATCTGTGGCAGGGCCGGCCCCCGCCGAAGGCTCTGGGCGCGTTGCAGGTCTACGTATCCAACCTGCGCCGCGTCCTGGAGCCGGACCGGGCACCGCGGACCCCGGCCACCGTACTGGTGAGCGCCCCGCCCGGATACCTGCTGCAGCTCGACACCGACGCCGTCGACGCGTGGCGGTTCCCCCGGCTCATGAACGCGGCGGTGGCCTTCCTCAACGACGGAGAGCCGGCCAAGGCGCTGCACACGGTCGACACCGCCCTGTCGCTCTGGAGAGGCCCCGCCTTCGCCGAGTTCGCCGACGAGGACTGGGCGGCTCCCGAGGCGTCCCGTCTGGCAGCGCTGAGGGTCATGGCGGTCGAGTACCGCGCGGAAGCGGGACTCGCGCTCGGCTGCCACGCGGTGATCGTGCCCGAGCTGGAACGGCATGTCGCGGCACACCCGCTGCGCGAGAACGCGGTGCGGCTTCTCGCGCTCGCCTACTACCGCTCGGGGCGGCAGGCCGAGGCCCTGGCGGCGCTGCGCACGACCCGGGCCATGCTCGCCGACGAGCTGGGAGTGGACCTCGGGCCCGCCTTGCGGGGTCTCGAAGTCGACATCCTCACGCACAGCGACGCCCTGGGCGTGCCGGAGGCCGGCTCTGCTCCTGCCCGCCTCGCCGCGCCACCGGCCGCGCCGCCGTCTCAGATGATCGGCCGTACGGTGGAGCTCGGCCGCCTGGCGTCCGCCGCCGGGGAGGCCGAGCGCGGGCTCCGGGTGGCATGGCTCGGCGGAGATCCTGGAGCCGGCAAGAGCACGCTGGCCGACGCGCTGCTGCGGCGGCTCGGCGACGAGGGCTGGCAGGTCGCGGTCGGCCGGTGCCCGGAGACCCTCGGCGGGGTGCCACCCGCGTGGGCGTGGCGCGAGGTCCTCCGCAGCCTGTTCGTCGTACAACCCCCGTCCCGTGAGCTCGAAGCACGGCTCGAGCCCCTGTTGACGGCGGACTCTCCCCAGGTCGGCCAGTTCTGGCTGGCCCAGGCCGTGGGGGACTACCTGGAGACCGCGCCGGGACCGCTGCTGCTCGTGCTCGAGGATGTGCACCGCGCCGATGACGCGACTCTCCAGCTGCTGCGTCACCTGGCTGCCAGGCTGGCGGACATCCCGGTGCTGGTGCTCCTCACGCATCGGCCCGCCGAAGCCAGCGACGACCTGGTCGCGGCCAGGGCCGCCCTGGCCGTCCAGGCCGCGGAGGACGTGACGCTGCAGGGACTCGGCGAGGACGACGTCCACCGCCTGCTGCTGGAACGGTCCGGCATGGAGGTGGACGCCGACACCACCCGGACGGTCACCGAACGAACCGGCGGCAACCCCCTGTTCGTGGCCGAGACCGCCCGGCTGCTCGCCACCGAGGGAGCGTCGGCGGTTCACTCGCTGCCGCCCGGCGTCCGCGATCTCATCCGCAGGCGGATCGCCCGCCTCCCGGCGACCGCGCAGACCACCCTGCGTGACTCCGCCGTGATGGGCCGGGACGCCGACGTCGACGTGCTGGTGGCCGTCCAGGACGCCGACGAGGAGACCGTGCTGGCGGGCCTGGAGGCAGGCGTGCTCGCCGGGCTGCTCACCGAGCCGAGCCCCGGCCGGGTCCGCTTCACGCACGTCCTGGTCCGCGAGACCCTCTACGAGGACATCTCCCGGCTGCGTCGCACCCGGCTGCACGCGCGCGTCCTCGCCGCGCTGGAGCGGGTGCGGCCGGGCGACGTCGGCGCGCTCGGCTACCACGCGCTGGCCGCCGCCACGGCGGCCACGGCAGGTGCGGCCGCCGAGTACGCGGGAAGAGCGGCGGCCCAGGCGTCCGGCGTCTACGCCCACCGGGAGGCGGTGACCCTGCTGGAGGGCGCCCTTGACGCCCTCGACCTCGGAACCGAGCCCGTGGACGACATCCGGCTGGATCTGCTGTGCCGTCTGGTCTCCGCGCGGGCGAGCGCGGGCGACCTGATGCGGGCGGCGACCGACCGCCGGCAGGCGCTGGCCGTCGCCCGCAGGCTCGGCGACCCCGCCGCGATCGCCCGCGCCGCGGTGGCCAACGACGCGCCCGCCATCTGGATCTCGCAGACCGACCTCACCGGGGACGCCGACCTGGTGGACGCGATCCGGAGCTGCCTGCCCGCCGCGACGGGCGAGCTACGGTGCCGGCTGCTGGCCGCCCTGGCCCAGGAGTCGGTGGGCCATGACGACGAGCTCACAGAGAGCGCGAGCGCCGAAGCCGTCGAGATCGCCCGTGCCGTCGGCGACCCCCGGTTGCTGTGCCTGGCGCTCAACGCGCGCTACTGGGTGGCGTTCGTGCCCGGCCACCCAGACGAACTGGAGGAACTCGGGCAGGAGCTGCTGGCGGTCTCCGCCCGCGGCGGCCTGCTCGGCTACCAGACGCTCGGGCACTACGCTCTGTGCAATGTCGCGCTCGGCCGCAACGACTGGGCCTCGGCCCAGCGGCACGCCGGACGGGCGGTGGAATACTCCACGAGCGGCCAGCTCGGCCTCGCCCTGGTGGCCATCGCGCACCTCGACGCCCTCCGCCTCCTGCTGGACGGCGAGTTCGAGCGGGCCGAGGCGGCCTACACGGCCCTTGCCGACCGGATGGGCGAGGCCGGAGGATCGAACGCCGCCATCTACGGCGGCATGAGCAGATTCGCGGCACGCCTCGCGTGCGGCCGGGCCCACGAGTCGGTGGCCGAGTTCGCCGCCACGCACCATCGCGTGCCAGGGGCGATCGACGAGTTCTACGTCAGCGCGCTGGTCGCCGCCGGGCGCCTGGACGACGCCCGGTCCGCCTGGCCGGCGCACCGCGCACCAAGACGGGACATCTTCCTGCGGATCAACCTGGCGCTCCGCGCGGGCAACGCGATGGCCCTGGCGTGCCGCGAGGTGGCCGAGGAGTGCTACCGCCTGCTCCTGCCGGCCGAGGGAGAGATGATCGGCCTGCAGACCGTCTCGATGACGCTCGGCCCGGCCGGCCTCACCCTCGGGCGGCTGGCCGAGTTCCTGGGCGACCCCGCCCGGGCCGCGGACCACTACGCCACGGCCGCCGACGTCGCGAGGCGGCTCGGCTCACCACACTGGCAGGACCAGGCCGGCCAGGCACTCGCCGCGGTCCGGCCCTGACGGCGGGCACAGGCGTGGTTCGATCGTGCGAGGCCGGTGCCGGGTCAGCCGGGGGTCTGGGCGGTTTCCAGTTTGTGGATGATCGGGGTGAGGAGGGCGTTGAGCTCTCGGGCCAGGGCGGCGACCGCCAGGCGTGCGGTGTCCGGGAGGGCCTCTGAAGGTCCGTCGGGGGCGGGTGGCAGCGCGTCGAGGGGGATGGGCGCGTCGATGAGCAGGGTGCTCCGCAGGAAGGGGATGCGGGTGAGGTCCTGGTCAGTGGGCTCCAGGTACTGGCCGAAGGACTGCGGCCACTCGCGCCAGCCGCGGTCGCGCCACCATTCGCGGGAGGCGGTGAGCTGGGCGGGCAGCGGTGACACCAGCAGGACGTGGGCGGTCAGCGTGCCGTCCCAGGGATTGCGGTCGCAGGCGGCGGACAGGACGCGCCGGTGCCGGCGCACGTACGGCGGAGAGGGCGTGATGGCGAGCCGCCAGGCGGCGCAGGCGAAGGTGACCGGCGCGATGTCGCCCCACGAGCCCTCGAACGCCGCGACGTTGCGCCGTACGTGCTCGGCGTAGTGGCTCGACCCGTCGGCCGCGAGCTCACGATCGTGGCCGTGGTCGATCCAGAAGGCATCGTGCTCGCCCATGCGTTCCTCTCCCCGACGTGGTTCCGCCGCCAGTCAACGCGACATCGCCGTCCCGCGCGCGGGGTCTCTCCCAGAGCCGACAGGATGTGCCCTCTTGGGCTGTCATGTCGCGCGCCGTCCCGTTACCGGTCAGTGCCCGCACGCGATCCGGTCCCGTGTGGCCTTTTCGGCGGAGAACCTGAAATCTCGGTTCGATCAATCGTTTCTCCTCGACGGCCGCGTTGATGTACAACGGTCTGGCAGAACGGATCAGCCTGGCGAGGGGTTTCCGGGTTCAGAGGTCGAGTGGCTCGCGAACGCGGCGTGTGCGCTTCGCAGTGATATATCGGGTAAAAGCGTGCTGCGTGCGGCCCATGGCTTTATCCCCTCCCCATTCAAGGGCGTCCGGAATCAGTGTTTATGGATCACCCTCTTAGGGTGAACCCGCGGTGGCGCGGGCGAGTGGAGGCCAGGGTCTCCGGCGCGGGAGTGTGGTGTGTGACCGGCGGTGGCTTCGGGGTGGGCGAGCATCCGATCGACTTCCTGGCGCACCATCAGCGCAGGGGAGAGGCGGGGGCGCCGGAGGACTTCGAGCAGATGCTCGGGTTGCTCGTCTCGGCGGTGACCGGGCAGGAGGCCACCCTGGTCCGGGCGAATCCCGGCGACTGGGGCATCGATGTGCTCGTCGGAGACCTGAACGGCGGCATCTCGATCTGGCAGTGCAAGTACTTCGTCAAGGGCTTCGGGGAGTCCCAGAAGAAGCAGGTGAGAGAGTCCTTCGACTCGGCGATGCGGTCGGCGGGAAAGGAGGGCCACACCGTGGAGCGGTGGGTGCTGTGCGTTCCGTGCGGCATGGACGCTCCGACCCTGAAGTGGTGGCACGGCTGGCGGTCGCGTCAGCAGGCGGCCCACCGCGTCACGATCGAACTCTGGGACGAGAACGTGTTGCGCCGCCACCTCGGCCGCCCCGAGGCCGCGGTCGTCCGGCGTGCCTACTACGACCTGTACCGGCCCGTGGAATTGGACGACTCGCCGCCGGTTCCCCTCGCGACTCCGGTCCCGTCGGCAGGGGACGCCGACTGGCGTGGCGGTGAGGAGCTCCGCTTCGGCGGCGACTGCTTTCTCCTGCACGACGAGCCTACCCAGAAGTTCAGCCCGGACCGGTCATGGGTCGGGCGGGAGGCGGTGGCCGATCGGATCGAGCCGGTTTCCGCCCGGGTACGGTTACGCCAAATCGCGATATTTCGGGGTACGTCCGGTGCGCGGGCTGCCAGGGAGGCCTTACGCGCTCAGGCCGAACTGCTCACCACCATGTCAGGCGCACACCGGCTGCCCCGGCTGCTCGCCGTCCATGAGAGCCCGCAAGCCATCACGACGGCCTCCGAGCTACCGGCCGGTCCGACCTGGCGCGAGGCGTTCGGCCCGGGCGCCGTACCGCTCGATCGCCTCACCGTCGCCGCGGTCCTGGCCGCGGCCGCGCGGCTGTGTGAGCCGCTGGCCGAGCTCCATCGGCGCGGTCACAGCCACCGCGTGCTCGGTCCCGATGCGATCGTCATGGCCGGCCGGTCCTACGAGCCGGCACTCAGGGACATCGGGCTGGCGGCCTGGCCGCCGCTGCCGGGCGAGGGGCCCGACGGGTACCGCGCTCCCGAGCAGGTGCGCGTGGGCCCGCACGTTCCGGCCCCGGGCAGCCACACCGACGTCTACCAGCTCGCCGCGATCGTCTATCACACCGTGACCGGGTACCCGCCCGCGCCGGGCGGCTCCCCACCGGTACGCGCGACCATGCGCGGGTTCCCGTCCTCGCTCGACGACCTGCTCGCACGCGCCCTCGACCCGGATCCCCGGCGTCGCCCCGAGCGGATACGCGGCCTCGGCACGGCTCTGTCGCGAGCGCGGCAGGAGCTTTCCCAGGGAGGGCTCGCGTGACGGCACTGCCGGTGTTCCTGCCCGGTCCGGTGGCGGTGATCCCTTCGGAGAAGGTGTACGCGCAACTGGCCCCGGCCGCGCATCCGCTCCAACTGGTCGAGGAGATGACCCGCCTGGCCAGGGCGGGCGCGCTGCCCGCCCGGATGGAGGAGAACCCGAACCGTCTCGCCGTCTACACCGACACGCACGTCGCCCGGCTCTACGTGACCCAGTTCGGCGACGCCTACCGCCTCGGCAGCGCGGCCCCTCGCGGCTTCAAGGACGAGGAGCGTCTGCTGCGTGGCGCCATGCTGCTGAACTGCGCCGCCGGCTGGCGCGCGTTCCACCAGGTGCGTGACGTACCGCGCGGGACCATGTCGGCCCACTGGGGCTTGCTGCGGCAGGCATGGGCACAGGTGGGCCGTCCCGAGCGTCCTGTTGAGCGGCTGCCACCGCACCACACCGCGTACCTGGACCTGATGGCGCGGGTCATCGAGGCGGGGCGGGACATCGAGGTCGCCCGGCAGCATGCCGCGCCTCCCATTCACTACCGGCGCAGGGAGAGCGCCCGCGAGGAGCGCTACTCCGCCCGGGGCGTCTACACCTTCCGCCTCGCCCGCCCCGCCCCGCTGGCGACCGGCGCGGTGGTCTACCTCGCCGACCAGCCCGACCTGCGAGGCAGGGTGACAAGGGCCAAGGATCTGGACGTGGTCGTCCGGTTCGAGTCGACGATCGACTACGGCCGGATCCCCGCCCAGGGCGCCCTGATGGTGATGCCCAGCGACCGCGTCTTCCGGGCGCAGGCGGACGCCGTGGAGACCCTGCGTCAGGGGGAGGCGGCGAACCGGCGGCTACTCGGCCAGCTCGTCGAGCGGCGTCTCGCCCCGTACCAGGTCAACCCGCACGACAGGCCACGCGGGACGCTTGACCCGGACAGCCAGCTGGTGGCCTTCCAGCGGGCGCTCGCCGTACCCGACCTGCTGCTCATCCTGGGGCCGCCGGGCACGGGCAAGACGAGGACGATCAGCGAGATCGCGGCCGCCTGCACCTCGCGCGGCGAGCGCGTGCTGGTCACCTCGCACACCAACCGCGCTGTCGACAACGTGCTTGAGCAGCTGCCCGAGTACATCCGGGCCGTACGGGTGGGCAACGAGGACGCCATGACCGGCCGTGCCCGCGGCCTCATGGTGGACAACCACGTCGCCGTGTTGCGGGACCAGATCCTCGCCGGCACCGAGGGGACGGTCTCGCGTCTCGCCGCGTTCACGGGCGAAGGGGAGGTGGCCGACCGGTGGATGGCGTACCTCACGGACTCCCTGGCGGACGCTCGTACGGCCGAGCACGACGCCTCGGGGCGACGTCGTTGTCGCTCAAGGTCAGCATGTGCTCGACGAGCGCGTACACCGGCGGTGACTCGACTCTGGCGATCTCCGTGGCGGTCGCGGCCG